>JAPPPA010000266.1 GCA_028817755.1 Gammaproteobacteria bacterium
AGCTAAAACTGGCAATCACTACCGCTGAAATAACCAGAGCTGCTTGCCAACGGCCAACGAGCCAGCCGCCGTAGCGAGTGCTGAAGGCGGCAATCCGGTCTTCTGATTGGCGCACTTTAACCGGCAAAATAGCCATGACGGCAGGCAGCGTAGTCACGGAGAAAATAAAGGCCATCATCACGCCAATGGCGGAAATATTGCCTAAATCACGTAGTGGCGGTGAGTCCGAAAAATTCATACTCAAAAAGCCAACCGCGGTGGTAATCGAGGTTAGAAAGACGGGTCCCATGTTTAAGCGCAACGACTCCACTAGGGCGTCATCACGGCTCGCGCCTTTACGCATTTGCAGGAGCATGGCAACGAGCAAGTGAATGCTGTCGGCTACGGCAAGCGTCATGATGATGGTTGGCGTCACCGCGGTAATCGAGGTAATGGTGATGCCCATGGCGGTAGAAATACCAAATGCCGCGAGCGCGGATGCGGTAATCACCAACATGGTGCTAATTAAGCCGGAAACGGAACGCAGCAACAGCCACAGCACGGCAACGATCACTAAATACTGTAGCGGCGTCAGGTTTACGCTGTCGTTCTTAGAGCCTTCCAAAAACGCCACACTCAGCATGGTTGGGCCGACCATATAGATTTTTACGCCGGGATACTTTTCCATATAGCGCTGTTCTAAATCGCGCGCAGCAGCCACCGCTTCCGGTGTTTCTGAGAGTTTCTTTTTCGGCAGTGTGTAAGTCACTGCCACCGCACCATATTGGCCCGGTGCGGAGAGGTTCTTCGAAATAAGCGAGTCAGCTAGCAGGGGCTCGTTTAATGCGACATCACGCACGCGCTCGACGTCGGCTTGGGTGATCTCACCTTCTTCAACGACCAATGGCTCAACATTAAGGTCGTCGCCCATGGCTGTGGTGTGCTGGAAATTGGTTAGGGAATCCACACGCGTGGCGTATGGTAGCTTCCACCCCTCTTCGGTCATCCAGCGCATGCTTTCGATAATGCGCGTGTTTAGCACCGTGCCTTCTTCTGGCGCCAGAATAAAGCTGATTTGATCGAGCTTGGTGTAGTCGTTTTCGATCTTGTCGAAGGCGAGTACTTGTGGATTGTCAGGCCCAAAGAAATCACGGTAGTCGGTTGAGAACTTCACGTTCTGACTAATGCTGTAAAAGCTCAAAGCCATGGCCGCAAAGGACGCCAATAGCACCAGCCAGCGCCAACGAATAATGCCGCGACCGTAACGTTCAATAAGACCGTTGCTGTTGTCTGCCTGTCCGTTGTTCATAACCCTCTCCTAACTGCAGCGTGAAGCTGTCCTTAATTTATTGATAGCAAGACTAAAGTGAGCCTTAAGGCTAAGCAATCTAGTTTTTCTAACCATTTCTTTAGTTTTTCTAAACTTAATCTGTGTTTTTTCCTATTAATATCTAAATATTGTTAGGAGTACTTAAATGAGACAGCTGCCTCCCCCTATTCAGTTGCTGCCCGCTTTTGAGGCGGCCGCACGCTTAGAAAGTTTTAGTAAAGCTGCACAAGAGTTAAATGTCACCACCTCGGCCATTAGTCAGCAGATTAAAACGCTGGAATCCTTAATTGATATGCCGTTGTTTCGCCGAGAGGGGCGCCGCACCACATTGACTGACTGTGGCCGGCAATATGCCGAGACGGCTACCAAAGTATTGGAAGAACATAACCGTGGTTATGCCGAGCTGTTGCGCAGCCAAGGTTCTCCGGTGGTCCGAATCAGCACCACCGCGCATATCGCCTTCGATGTGATTATTCCGGCGTTGCCAGATTTCCAAGCCAAACATCCCAATATTGATCTGCGCATTGAGATGAGCGATCACGCGGTCGATTTTGAGGCGGAATGGATCGATGCGGGTGTGCGCATTGGTCTGGAAGATTGGCCAGAACTCAATTGCGAGATGCTTTGTGAAGGCAAAGGCGTGCCGGTGTGCGCACCAGAGCTACACGCAGAGATTGAGGCGGCGGGTATGGAAAACCTTTACGGCCATACGCTGATTCATGGCCGTGAAGATCATAACGATTGGGAAAAGGCCGCTGAGTTGCTGGGTTTGGATTTTCAACCAAATAAGCAAATCTATTTCGAGAACTTCTTTGCCGCGATTACCGCCACCGAAAGTGGTATGGGTGTTGGTATTGGGTTAACCCCGCTTATTAATCAACGCCTAAGAGATGGCCGCCTAAAAGTGCTGTTTGGCACAGCGGGTGAAGTGCCGGTAAATCTGTATTTGGTCACACCCAAGAACAGTCGCCCGACTGCGGCGCATGAGCAAGCTTATGCTTGGCTAAAGCAGCTTTTTGCGGGGCTTAATGATGCGTTACCGTTGCACTAGCAAATGTGCATATGTTTGCACGTAATGGTGAACATCCGAAGCTACGGTTGCCTGTTTGAGGTCTAGCCATTGCCAGGCGATATGCTGATCATCATCTGGCAGCTGGAGTTGCTCGGCATTTAAATGCAGCGAGTGAGGCAGGTTAACGTAATGGGTTGTGACCTCCGCTGAATAGGCGCTGGTTGGGTAAAAGTGGTCATAAATGCCCATGAGCTTCGCTTCGGCAAGCAGGCCTTGGTCGCAGCCAACTTCTTGTTTAGCAATGCGGGCCAGCGCTTGCTGCCATGGCTCATGTTTGCGAATACAGCCACCGGGCGTAAACCACCAACCTTGAGCCGGCTCGTTAACCCGCTTGCCCAGTAGTAGCTCGTTGTGGCTATTTACAATGCATAAATCCAGCGAAACCAGTGGCAACGCCTTGGTGGCGGCTTTGAACTCGTCTTCCGGTAGCCACTGCGGAGGTGGCAACTCATTTTCAGGGAAATAGGGCCGGTCACGCATAGCGCTAGACCGGGTAAGACCAAGGCATCGCCTCTTCCAGCTCGTAGGCGATTTCCAGCAGCATTTTGTCTTCACCGCGTTTGGCGCCGAATTGAATACCAATGGGTAGCCCTGCCTTGCTTTGCGCGAGCGGCAAAGTGATAGCGGGTGCGCCGGTTACGTTTTGCACAGGTGTAAAAGCCGCGTATTCCTGTAGGCGTTCCCAAGTGGTGCCGATATCTAAATCTAGCGCCAAGTGGCCGAGTGGTACCGGCGGCTTGGCAAGGGTGGGTGTGAGCACCAAATCCACATCACTAAAACGTTCTTCGTACACATCGTTGTAGCGAGTGAGGCGTTTATAAGCCTGTGGAAAGCGCCACGCGTTTTTAACAAAGTGTTTGCTTAAGTTCTGGGTCAGTGGCTCTAACTGCTTGCGGTCAAATTCTGGGTGCAAAGTGAATTTGCCCAAGTAATTTAAAGACGCCGCCAACATCGCCCAGTAAAGGAAAAAGTCTTCGCCCATTTGTTCGCTCACCGGGGATTCCACGAATTCAACGTGGTGGCCCAGCTCTTCGC
>JAPPPA010000248.1 GCA_028817755.1 Gammaproteobacteria bacterium
GCCTAGGCCCGCAATAGCGCCGGCCAGAATGCCGCCTCCGAAGGTGGACGCAAACTGGATGGAGGCGCTAATGGGTTCTAACGACTCGCCCGGCATCAACGCTAATGCAAGTACCAAGGTGTAGGCGACTACGGCGGTGGCATCGTTAAACAGGCTTTCGCCTTCTAATAGGGTGGTTAGGCGATGCGGCACACCCAACTTGGTAAAGATCGCAACCACGGCAACAGGGTCTGTAGCTGAAGCAATTACGCCTGTGAGTAGGGCGGCAGCAAAGGGGAAGAAGCTAGGGTGACCAATGCCGTAGTAAACCCCAACGGCGGTAATCACGGCGGCAATCACCATGCCGGGGATCGCCATTAATAACACTAAGCCGAGGTTGGGTAATAGGTGGCTTAATGGCAGTTTGTAGGCAGATTCAAATACCAGAACTGGCACCAGAATGTGCAGAATCAGCACTTCAAAACTATGCCAGCGCAAGCCGGTATCAAACCCAAGGCCGGTAATAATTTCGGAGCCAACAAAGCCGACAATAACCAGCACAATGCTAAAGGGTAGCCGTGTGCGTTCGGTATAGCGCTCAAGCAAGAGCGCGATAATCACGAGGCTAACAAAAACTGCGCTGCTGGCCATTGTCTGGCTCCTTATTCTCGGCTCTACATTATGAGGTCTAAGCCTTAGATTATGACGCAGATGCTTCTACATCTGGGTATAGCTCATCTAGCGGTACAGATTTACCATCGGCAGTGACCATGCGTGCGTGGAAGCGTTTAAGGCCGCGAGGCTCTTTCACGCCGCAGGAGTGGGCAATAATGCCGACTTCGTACTTCATGTTTTTCACGTAGCTGGCAACGCGTTCCGACTTCTCGGCCGGGTTAAGGCCTTTTTGGAATTTAGGGTCGTGCGTAGTGATGCCAGTCGGGCAGGTGTTTTTGTTGCACTGTAAGGCTTGAATGCAGCCGAGCGAGAACATAAAGCCACGGGCTGAAACCACGAAGTCGGCACCCACGCATAAGGCCCAAGCGACATTGGCGGGGGTGATGAGCTTGCCCGAGCTAATGACTTTAACGCGGTCACGCAAACCGTGGCGTTTCAACATATCAACCAGCATCGGCAGGCTTTCTTGTAGTGGCAAGCCCATATAGTCGATCAAACTGGTTGGGGCTGCGCCGGTGCCGCCATCAGCGCCGTCTACGGTAATAAAGTCGGGCGCACACTCTGGGCCGCGCTTGGCTATTTCTTCAAATAGATTGTCTAACCAACCGTAAGCACCAATCACGGTTTTAAAGCCCACTGGTTTGCCGGTGGTTTTACGTACGCGTTCGATCATCGCTAATAGGTCATCAGCGTTGTTAATGTCTGGGTGACGGTTGGGGCTGAGTGCGTCTTCGCCAACTTGAATGCCACGAATGCCTGCAATTTCTTCAGTCACTTTAGCGCCGGGCAGAATGCCGCCCTTGCCTGGTTTAGCGCCTTGGCTGAGTTTGAGCTCGAACATTTTCACCTGTTCGTGAGCGGCGACTTCTTTGAGCTTGTCGTCAGACAGGTTACCGTCTAAATCCCGTACGCCAAACTTGGCGGTACCAATTTGAAAGACGATATCAGCGCCGCCTTCTAGGTGGTAAGGCGATAAGCCGCCTTCGCCCGTATTCATCCAGCAGCCAGCTTTGCGTGCGCCATTAGATAACGCGCGAACAGCTGGGATCGATAGCGCGCCGTAGCTCATGCCTGAGACATTGATTAGTGAGTCAGTGGTGTATGGCTTATCGCAATACGGCCCAATAGTAACGGCCTTGGTCGGTACGGCGTCTTCGCCCAGTGTTGGGTATGGGCAGTTCACGAAAAAGACAGAACCCGTGGGGCGTAAGTCGCGGGTTGAGCCAAATGCAGTGGTGGAATCTACATTCTTCGCCGCACGATAAACCCAGCTACGCTCAGCGCGATTAAACGGCAGTTCTTCACGGTCCATGGCAAAGAAGTACTGACGAAAGAACTCGCCCATATGCTCAAAGATATATCGGAAGCGGCCAACGACCGGGTAGTTGCGGCGGATAGCCTGTTTGCTTTGAGTGACGTCGGCAACGTACATGCCGACAACGACGAGCAGTGCGAGACCGAGTACAAATACAAATAAAATGGAAAGCGCCTCGAGTACCGAAAATACCCAAGTGCCAGTGAATTCTTTAATCATTATGGTGGCTCCGTCTAAATCGTTTTTAGCGTTGGCTTATATGTTTTGGGCTTTCCGCGTAGCGCGCGTAAAGCTGGGCTAAAAGACTTAGTCGCCGCTATCTGGTTCCTCTTTTTTTCTAAAGCGAGACGATTCGCAATCTAAACAGGACGCTAGGTAAAAGGCCTTTTTATTCAGGAACTTGTTGCTGTATTTACGTTCTGAATAGCACTCAAGGTAAACTGAACCGCAGTTTTTTCACGGTATAGACGCATTAATGATTATTAGCCGTTTACATGCACTTATTGATTCGCCTTTCGGCGCCGTCTTGGGCGGTGCGGTGTATGGCGCGTGGGCATTTGCGGTGAATCATCATGCTGGTGCGGAGAATGCTTGGTTGATTGGATTAAGCCATTGGAGCTTATCCACCTTTCTAACTTTCTTCGGCGTGCGTATCATGCGCATCTGTTACGGCTTCGGCCGTTGGCCGCTCATGAGTGTTGGCTTCTCGTTTGCGGGTTCGATGGTATTTACCTATGTATTACTGATTTCTGTACATACCTTTTTAGGTACGCCAGAAATTTTATTAACGCTGGCGCCGGGCATTTTGCCTACGGTTGGTTTTGCCGGCGGGTATAGCTTATTGCTGTATCGAGAAGAACGATTAGATAACGGAGCGCAGGCCGCTTAACCATGACCCCATTGATTCAATTTAATTGCCAACTTCTTAAACAAGCGCGCGACGTTATTAAAGCGGTTGATAACACCGAGCTGGAATTCTCAGCCATGGTTGGCCCGCATTTGCGCCATGTGATCGAACACTATCAACTGCTGCTAGAAGGCGTTGAAACCGGTCAGGTTGATTACGAACGTCGTACTCGCGGTGGTTGTATTGAGTCTGACCCAGAGGCGGCGTTGTCTGCGATTGCAGAATTAGAAGATGCGCTCACGCATCGCCCATTACCGATGGATGCTCCAATTAAAGCGGAATTTGCTGTCGGCATGGTGGGTGAGGAGCAAATGGCGGCGCAGAGCAGCTTAGGACGTGAGCTACAGTTTGTTGGCTTGCATGCCATTCATCACTACGCCTTTGTCGCTTTGGCGCTTAAAGAGGCTCATATTGCCTTACCAGATGGTTTTGGCATCGCGCCAGGCACGCGTCGTTACACCACCTCAACCGAAGACGCCGCTTCGGCTGCTTAATCTCCATATTGAATGTCAG
>JAPPPA010000245.1 GCA_028817755.1 Gammaproteobacteria bacterium
CACCCTGCACGCTTCAGCTAACGAAAGCATCACCGGCCCTGTGGACTATCGCTTTGGCTACGTACAAATGGATCAGGTCGAAATCACCGACCAAGTCGTGCTCGACTCACTCATTCACCCACCGGAACTAGATGCCAATCCCAAACGCACCTGCAATGCGGCAATGGGCGTCTCCTTCCCCGCAGCAGGCCACGGCGCCCAACCCGGCGAACAAGGGCAATTCACAGAGTCTGGCGTGAGTTGTTCCGACCCAGATGCCGCACAACTCGCAGCCGATGAGTTTCGTGCGCTCACCAATGGCAACGTGCCTACGGCGCTGTTTTCTTCTGCTGTTGGCTGCAATCTCGGCACTCTGCCCGGCCTAAATTTAGAGTGCCAAGCCGAAAAGCCAATCTTGTTTATTTTTGGCCCGCCCGTTAATGCTTCTGCCACGGTGATTCCATTCCAACTATTCCGCATCGTCAACCTCGGCATTGTCGGGCTCCCTTGGGAAATTACCACCATGGCCGGCCGCCGCATTCTCGCCACCTTGCTCGATGTATTGAAAGAAGACGGGGTCGACTACGTTGTGATTAATGGCCTGTCTAATGATTACGTCAGCTACCTCACCACCCGCGAAGAATACGCCCTGCAAATGTACGAAGCCGCGTCCAACCAATTTGGCCCTTGGTCACTGGCCGCCGTGCAACAAGAAACTCGTCGCCTAGCTCTAGACATGGTTAACGGTGTCGCCAGCGATATCGGCCCCGATCCCGCGGTCACGTCACCGGATCTTATTCAGGTACAACCCACACAAGGCACCGATCAGCCCAATGGCAACGCTTTTGGCGACGTTACCCTACAACCTAACGCCACTTATGCGCCGGGCGACACCGTACAAGTCGACTTCCAATCTTCTAGCCCAAACAGTGACCTAAAAACCGATAGCAGCTTCCTCTTCGTTGAACGCAAAATCGGTACTGATAGCTGGGAAATCATTTATCGCGATGCCGACCCAGAAACCACCTACAACTGGCGGCCAGACAACCCACAACCACAAGCTGGGCCGTCTTCATCGCATATCGCCGAAATCCTCTGGCGCATCCCACGCAATACCCAACCCGGCATATTCAGAGTTCGCTTTGAAGGCGTGGCTAACCAAGCTTCCGTATTAACACCATACGAAGGCACGTCTAACGAGTTCGTTATTGAAGGCCCAGTAGCAGATTGCCCATAGAGCAAACTAGCGTTTAAAACATTAAAGCTGAGCTAATTCAGATTTACGAAATTGTTGTGGTGTTTGCCCCGTCCAGCGTTTAAACGCACGTTGGAAAGTTACCGAGTCACCATAACTGAGGCGGCTAGCAATAGTTTCGGTAGCTACACCCTGCTTTAGATAATGCTTAGCCAGATCGCAGCGTATCTCGGCAAGCAAGTCACTAAAGCTGCTGTTGTCGTTTTGCAAATGGCGTTGCAGCGAGCGTGTACTCACATGCAAGGCCTTGGCCACGGTTTCTACCGTCGGAGACGCGTGCGACAGCTGGCGAATCACCTCCATGCGAATACGCCCCAGAGGCAAGCTTTGCTGGCGTTGATCTAATCGCGCATCCAGCATCAACTTTAACGTAGAGAACAACCCAGCATTGCGGCTTGGCTGAAGCCGTGATGATTCTTTAGCGTCCAAACAAACGCGAGTAATGGGCGCATTCCACGTAATTGGAGCATCGAATGCGTCTTCCCAAGGCTGCGCATCATTAGGTTTCGGGCGAGTTAAATCTACCCGCAAAATTTTCAAGGGCGATTCAAGATAGAGCGCGGTGAAAGTACGGCAAAGAAACGCAGCGTTATCTAAACGCACTAGCTCATGCGGCACCGGGCATTTATATTTTGCGGTAATTTCCAACCCGGTTTGGCTTTGAGTCGCATCGACCTCAACCAGCTCGGTAATCAGTTCTATATAGCGCGGTAGCGAGCTTAAGCCGTCTTTCACGCTATCCATAGACGCCAGCAACATGCCTACTTCCTGAATATCAACCAGCTTGATTAAGCGCCCGACCTCTAGGCCGGCCGTTTCGCCATGCTTGTCGTAAGTCAGCCGCCACAGTTCGTTAAAGCCATCGACACTGATGATTTGCCCCGGTGTGTGCAAACCTTCGGGCGTAAAACCACAGCTGCGGCCGAGGTCTTCCAGCTCGTAGCCGTCGGCCAGCAATATCTCTACTAAGGGCCGAGCTAATGACAACAACTCGTTGGATGACTCAGCCATCTATACCCGCCCAATTAGAAGCAGCCGAGTCAGACGTAGCTGACGGAAACAGCTTGCCACTCTCCACGCCAATCCATCTGCAAACTTGGCGTAAATAGTCAGGCCATTGGCGTCTTCAGGGCTATTGAAAAACCGAGGTGTCCGTAAAATTTCCAAGCACAACAACCCTATTCATTCAGCACAGGAACCCCACCACATAAGGGGGCAAAACCTTTGAGGAGTCTATCATGGCAAATTTCCCACGCGACCTGAACGCACCCGATGCGACCGCATTACTGCAACAACTACGCAGCGGCACGTTAATCGCTGAACAGCTAACAACGCAGCACCTACAACGGCTACATGAAAGCCAAGCTGACGTTAACGGCGCCACCCATATTTTGCATGAGCAAGCGATCACTCGCGCACGCGAATTAGACGCCTCTGGCGACAAGTCATTACCGCTATTTGGCCTGCCTTGCAGCATTAAGGAAACCTTCGGCTTGGCGGGTGAACAAGTCACCGCCGGCTCAATTCGCATGAAACCTGAGCAACACCAGCAACATTCTGAAATTGTGCAACGCTTGGTAGACGCAGGCGCGGTAGTGATGGCGCGCAGTAATGTGCCGGAATTCGCCATGACTGGCGAGTCCACCAACCTTCGCTTTGGCCGTACCAATAACCCGCTGGATACCTCTCGCGTAGCCGGCGGCTCATCGGGTGGCGAAGGTGCTTTGGTCGGTTCAGGCGCCTGTGTGTTTGGCGTTGGCTCCGACATTCTCGGCTCCATCCGCATCCCCGCCGCTTTCTGTGGCACGGTCGGTTTTAAGCCGCATTCTGGCGGTGTCGATAAAACCGGCACCTGGCCCACCGTCAACGGCAACTCTAAAACCTGGTTAGCACTGGGGCCGTTAACCCGCTCGGTTCGCGATGCACAGTTGGTGTACAACGTTATTAGCGACGAACCTATTGCCGACGCGGACATTAGTGGCCGCTTAGTGACTCCGAGAAACTTTCCACTGCGGTTTCTACAACCTCAAGTTGAAACCGCCTTACAAGTTGCACGCGAGTCGGTGCTAGAAGCTGGCCTCGTAGAAGAATCACCCGAATTCACCGACATCCCACGCCTCTTTAAAAACATGCCCAAGCTAATTC
>JAPPPA010000300.1:0-2952 GCA_028817755.1 Gammaproteobacteria bacterium
TCGTCTGCGGGCGCTTGTGCTCCAGCTCCAGCTCCAGCTCCAGCTCCAGCTCCAGCTCCAGAAAACCCTCCACAACCTGTGCCAAAGCCAGTTGTTGCTAAGCCAGCGTCAAAGGCTCCTGTGGTTAAAGAGCCGGTAGAGGTTGCTGAAGTTGAGACCCAGGCCATTTACCGCTCAATTCCGGTAGGCACACCTTTGCCTCCGATCGAAAAGCCCAAAGCACCGCCTACGCCGATTGCGAAGCCGGTACCAAAACCGGTCACTAAGAAGCCTGCAGTTGCACCACCTAAGTTAAGCGTTAGAAAGCCAGCGGCTAAACCGGCTCAGCTTGTGCCGCCACCGACCCCGCCAGCGAATGCGACGGTATCCGTGTCGATTGCAAATATGCGGGTCGCGCCATCTACGCAAGCGAGAACGATGTCGCGCTTGGTGCGTGGGGTAGAATTAGTAACCCATGAATCATTTGCGGGCTGGACACGGGTGACCGTGGTGAATCAGCCCCAACTCACTGGCTGGGTAAGCGCAACCGTTTACCAGCCCATTCAATAGGAATTGTCGCAATGACTCAAACAAGTGCTGGCGGGCGTTTTCGTGCTGCTGTTGCTGCTGAAGCCCCTTTACAAATTGCAGGCACGATTAATGCCTACCACGCCATGATGGCCACGGAAGTTGGCTTCAAGGCGATTTATCTTTCTGGCGCAGGTGTGGCTAATGCCTCATATGGTTTGCCAGATCTAGGAATGACATCTTTAAACGACGTGCTGGAAGACGTTCGCCGTATTACGGCAGCTGTCGAAACCCCGCTGTTGGTTGATATTGATACTGGCTGGGGTGGCGCTTTTAACATTGGCCGCACAGTGAAAGAAATGATTCGCGCTGGTGCGGGTGCGGTTCACTTAGAAGATCAGGTTGCACAGAAACGCTGTGGCCACCGTCCAAATAAAGCGATTGTGACCAAAGAAGAAATGGTTGATCGTGTTAAAGCCGCGGTTGATGCAAAAACAGATTCTGATTTTGTCGTTATGGCACGTACCGATGCTTTGGCGGTAGAGGGCCTTGAATCTGCGGTTGAGCGTGCGGCGGCTTGTGTTGAAGCTGGTGCCGATATGATCTTTGCTGAAGCGATGACCGATATTACCCAGTACCAGTTATTTAAAGACGCGTGCAAGGTGCCGGTACTCGCGAATATGACCGAGTTTGGTCAGTCGCCGTTGCGTACCACCGCGGAATTGGCGGAGCAGGGTGTTGATATGGTTTTGTATCCGTTATCAGCGTTCCGCGCCTGTAATGCCGCGGCCTTGAAAGTATTCCAAGCATTGCGTGCTGATGGCACTCAAGAGAACGTGGTAGAGCTTATGCAGACCCGCAAAGATCTGTACCACTTCTTGGATTATCATAGTTACGAAGACAAGCTAGATAGCTTGTTCAATAGCTAGAAAAGAAAAGGCCGCTAACGAAATAGCGGCCTTTTTTTGCTTTAGTGTTGGTGCTTGTCGGCGTGTCGTTTATTTAAAATAACGTGTAGCAAGCTGCCCGTCACAATGGCTTCTAATAAGCCGAGTTGGTGGTGATCTAAAGTCAGCACCTCGCCCGCTAAGGTGTAGCCGAAGAAGGTAAACAAGCCCATGCCGCAAAGGGCGGCTACGGCGGGTTTCCAGCCAAACTGCGGCCCTAGCAGCCACCACGTCATCATGCCAACCGGTAAACGGTGAATCACAATGGCCCATGCTAGCCAGTGTCCGTGCTCAGTAGCGCCGTGCGCGGCGGGCACGAGGCCTGCGCCATCTAAAATCGCATGTAGCATCAAGCCGACTAAGCCAACAATGAGTGTAAACAGGTGTGCCTCACGGGCAAAACGGTGGAATGCATGCTCCAACAAGTAAGGCGTGAGAAAGCCGGCAGCTACTAGCATCAAGCCCAGCCAGCCGGTTTCTGGAAGCACATCGGCGAGCAATACAACGCCGAGCAGCGCCAACATCAGGCCCATCACTAAGCCGTCTACGGTTTTGTGGGTGTTAGGGTTGTTGTCTAACCAGAGGCAGGCTAAAGCGCCAGCGGCCAAGGCTAGTAGGCTTAATAAAAACATCACTTGAAATCTGTGTAATACGCCCCCAATTCTACGCCGTCTAGTCAAGTGCTAGGCATGTATTGACCTAAAAATCCTTTAGCAGTACCTTGATGGGATGGCACCGGTGGTGAAGCCGCTGGTGTTGAAGGAGAGGGACCACCCAAAATGACAGCAACAGAAACAAAAAACCGCTGGGACGACATACCGCTAATTACTGAAAAGAAATTACTGCGGATGGCTGAGAAGCACTACATGAATGATGAGCAGCTGGCGTTCTTTCGCAATAAGCTGCTAACAATGCGTACGGAACTGGTTGAACGTACTAGTGAAGTAAAAGAACGGCTTAATGCAAATGAGTCAATTGCCGATCCAAACGATCGCGCCTCGGCAGAGGAAGAGCATTGGTTGGATTTGCGTTTGCGCGAACGCGAAGCTTATTTGATCCGCAAAATTGACGAGTCTTTGCAGTTGATCGAAAACGGCGATTACGGTTGGTGTGAACAAACCGGCGACCCAATTGGTATTCCGCGTTTGTTGGCGCGACCAACGGCAACCGTCAGCATTGATGTTAAGAACATTGCCGAGCATAACGAGTTGCACTACAGCGACGCTCGTTAGCCAAACAAGCTCGCAAGCTTGGAAAGCTAAAACCCGCGTAGTGAAAGCTGCGCGGGTTTTTTATTTGCTACGGCTTTTCTAAATCAAGCGAGTACAATAGCTATCCATCAATGCTGGTACACAAGGATGCATACATGCCGATTTTAATTACCAATGCTCGCATGGTGAACGAAGGCCAAATCACCGAGGGTGATTTGCTGGTTCGTAACCATCGCATTGAAAAAATCGGTGGCAGCATCACCGCGCCTGAAGGCGCAATAGTGATT
>JAPPPA010000300.1:2962-14881 GCA_028817755.1 Gammaproteobacteria bacterium
CAATAGTGAGTGATGCGGAAGGTAAAATGCTGATGCCGGGCATGATTGATGGCCAAGTGCATTTCCGTGAGCCTGGTTTGACCCAAAAAGCTGATATCGCCACCGAGTCACGCGCCGCGGTAGCGGGTGGTATTACCAGCTACATGGAAATGCCAAACGTAAACCCAGCCACGACTAATCACCAAGCGCTGGCAGATAAGTACGGCATTGGTGCTGAAAAGTCGCGCGCTAACTACGCGTTTTACTTTGGTGCGACGAACGATAACCTTGAAGAAATTCAGCGCCTGGAAATTGGCCAAGCCTGTGGTGTGAAAGCCTTTATGGGCGCCAGTACCGGCAATATGTTGGTGGACAACCCAGAAACCCTAGATGGCATTTTTCGCGACAGCCCGTTGTTGATTGCCACGCACTGTGAAGACTCGCCCACCATCTACGCCAATGAAGCTGCCGCTAAAGCAAAATATGGTGACGATGTGCCAGCTTGGGAGCACCCCAATATTCGCTCACGCGAAGCGTGTATAAAGTCATCTACTTTAGCGACCAGCTTGGCTAAAAAGCATGATGCTCGTTTGCATGTATTGCACCTAACAACAGCCGAAGAAATGGAGCACTTTGAGCCCGGCCCGGTTGATGGCAAACGCATTACTGGAGAGGCTTGTGTGCATCACCTGTTCTTTAATGCTGATGACTACGCAGAAAAAGGCGGCCTAATTAAATGTAACCCGGCGGTGAAATTAGAAAGTGACCGCCAAGCACTATTACAAGCATTACTGGATGACCGCTTAGATGTGGTGGCGACTGATAATGCGCCGCATTTGTGGGACGAAAAACAGTTACCGTTTATGCAAGCGCCAGCGGGTTTGCCTTTGGTGCAATACGCTTTGGTGGCATGGCTGGAACAGTACCAGCGCGGCGTGATTAGCCTAGAGCGTGCGGTACATAAAGTGACCCACGCCGTCGCTGAGTGCTACAAAGTAAAAGAGCGCGGTTATCTGCGCGAAGGCTATTGGGCCGATTTAACCTTGGTTGATTTAAACAAGCCAACCCTGGCGAGTCACGATGCCGTGCTATCTAAGTGTGCATGGACGCCGTTTGATGGTTACTCGTTCAAGTCGTCTATTGATACCACGATTGTGTCGGGCCGTATTGCCTTCCAAAACGGCGAGATTCAAGACCATGTGCGTGGCGAGAAATTGGAGTTTGGTCGTCAGCGATGAGTGCACTGTTTGTAAATAACTTGACCGTCATCGACTGCTCTTATTTAGACGATGAATTGGGCCTCGTCGGTGAAAGTTGGATTGTTGACCTGGTGCTGCATGGCGACCTTGATGATCAAGGCATGGTGTTTGATTTCGGCCATGTAAAAAAGGCGGTAAAAGCTGCGATTGATGACCAAATTGATCACAAGCTACTTATTCCTTCACGCTCTAGCCGTTTAGATATTACGGGCTTTGATAACGGCACTGAGGTGCGTTTCCATTACGGTTCTGACGATGCGCCGCAGCCCATTATTCACCGCTCGCCAGACGATGCGCTCTGCCGTTTGCCTGCTGAGTCTGTCACCGTTGAGGCTGTTGCTGGTTATGCACGTTGGTGTGTGCAGAAGGTTGTGCCTAAAAACGTAAAGGCTGTAGAAATTAGCTTGCGTACCGAGGTCGTTGATGGTGCTTGGTATCGTTATAGCCACGGTTTGGAAAAGCATGATGGCAACTGCCAACGCATCGCGCACGGGCACCGTTCGGCGTTACATATTTTGTTGGACGGCCAACGTGATGCGCTGCAAGAACAAAACTGGGCCAGCCATTGGCAGGATATTTACATTGCTACTCGTTCGCACTTAAGTGGTGAGCGCGAGCAAAGTGGCGTGAGCTGTTATCACTTTTCATATGAAGCCCAGCAGGGCTGGTTTGAGTTAACGTTGCCTAAAGCACGCTGTGCGTTGATTGAAACCGACTCCACCGTAGAATGGATTGCTGAGCATATTCGTAACACTGTGCAAGAACGGTTGCCGGATCAAAAAGTACAAGTTAGAGCCTTTGAAGGCGTGCAGAAAGGCGCGCTGGCGTAAAACGCAAAAAGCATTATGAGTGAACAATTAGAAACATTAGTTGAGCTTCTAGATCTTGAGTATTTAGAAGACAACCTTTATCGCGGACAAAGCCGAAACTTAGGCGGCAAATCAGTATTTGGCGGCCAAGTGGTGGCGCAGGCGCTAGCAGCTGCATATCGCACGGTGGGTAAAGAGTTGGTGGCGCACTCGCTACACAGTTACTTCTTGCGACGTGGTGATATGGACTACCCGATTGTGTATCAGGTAGAGCGTATTCGCGATGGCCGTAGTTTTACGGCGCGCCGGGTGATGGCGATACAGAAAGGCCGTCCTATCTTTTCCATGATGGCTTCGTTTCAGCAGCCAGAATATGGCTTAGAGCACCAAGCGCAAATGCCGGAGGTGGCCAAGCCAGAAGAGCTCAAAGAGCAATTAGAGCTACGCAAAGAATGGATTGATGATTGCCCTGAGCCTTTCCGCGATGCGTTCTTACGCGCTTTGCCAATCGAAATTAAGCCTGTTCATCCGCGTAACCCGTTGAAGCCGGATACCCGTGATCCGATTCAAAATAACTGGTTTAAAGCAGCTGACGTGTTGCCGGATGACCCAATTATTCACCAGTGTGTAATGGCCTACGCCAGTGATTTCACCTTGCTCACCACAGCGTTACACCCACATGGTGTGACCTGGGCGCAACCAGATATGACAGTCGCCAGCCTCGATCACGCAATTTGGTTTCACCGCCCAATTAAAGCTGATGATTGGTGGCTCTACAATATGGATAGCCCAATGGCCGTGAGTGGCCGAGGCCTGTCGCGCGGCTTTATCTTTGATCAGCAAGGCCAGCTGCTCGCCAGCACCACGCAAGAAAGCCTAATGCGCAAATATGGCCTAGCTGAAATGCAAGACGGCAAATTGCCGCCAGTCGGTAATTAGTTATTGAGCGACTTTATGTGCGTGTCGGTACAAGAGTTGGTAGCAAATACAGAATAGACCAATAAGCACGATGCATAGCAGGGTTGAATGTGAGATTGCAGCAGCAATTGTTGCAAATACAGCACAAAGTACCCAAAGCGCAGGGGCAGATGATTTCGCCCATAAGCCGTCATATTTGCGGATGGCTTTGAAGTACAAGCTATGCAAGTGTTCCGAGTCTGGCTCGCTGAAAGAGCGTCCGGACGAAATCCGGCGGAACATGGAAAAGAGTGTTTCCCATATTGGGTAGATAAGTAGCGCTACAGCATACCAAGGGCTCAAGGTTCCGCTACCTTGGATTAACTGTACGGTCGCAACGGCAACAACGGTGCCGTTCAGGTAGGCACCCGCGTCGCCTAGGAATATTCGCCCAAATGGATAGTTGAATATTAGAAAGCCAATATTGGCCGCGGCGCAAAGTGTGGCTAGTAAGAGTGGCGTGTTTAGGTCGTATTGGTATGCTTGCCCCATGATGGCCAAGCAGGTGATTATCGTAACGCCTGCGCATAAACCATTTTGTCCATCAATCAAATTAAAGGCATGGGAAACGCTGGCAACGGCAAATACAAAGAACATCATGCCAATGACGGGTATGGCTACCAGGGCGTCTATTCCCCAAACATCACCGTGAGTAATGCGTAGATCCGTTACGGTTGAAACTAGCAGGCCACTTAGCGCGGCGGCTATATAACGAGCAGAAGGGCTGACCTTTTTGGTGATGTCTTCTGCAAAGCCGGTTAAATAAACGGGCAAAAGACAGGCAAGAATAGTCAGTAAGTCAACAGCTAAGTTAGCGTCTTGTCCTCCGACCGCAAGCATGCCTATGAGCAGTCCGGAAAACACAGCAATACCCCCAACGCGCGGCACTACTTGCTTATGTAGTTTTTGAGCAGACCCAGATGTCGCATCTCCAGTGTATTTGATATGAAACTCACTAGTGGCGAGGATCAAGGTACAAAGTAGCGCTGCGGCGAAGGCCGAGATCAGAATAATCGTGAACATTTGATAGCAACGGTTAACGCATGTGTAAGGGAATGCTTAATAGCCCAAGCTTATAATTGTATTAAAAATAGACAAACAATTCAGCCGGCTAAATCTGCATAGCCAAAAATAGAATCCAACATGGCATGTAAGCCGTTGCTGCGAGTGGGGCTTAGGTGTTCGGTGAAGCCAATTTTGTTGATGAATTCTGGTGGTGTGGTTTTAATTTCTTCGGGTGTGCGGCCTGAGTAGACGCGTGTCACCACGGCGATTAGGCCGGAGACAATGGCTGAATCCGAAATGCCTTGGAAGAACAGGCGGCCGTCTTCAAATGCTGGTTTAATCCAGACTTGAGATTGGCAGCCTTCAATTTTGTACTCTTGAATTTTCCAGTCTTCTGGAAAGTCGCTAAGTTGTTTGCCTAGATCAATCAGATATTGATAGCGGTCCATCCAGTCTTCAAAAAAGCCGAATTCGCCAATCAGTTCTTCTTGAGCTTCGGTAATAGAGTTACTTGGCGCGGTGGTGTTTATCTTCATTTGGCTTTCCACGTGGTGCCTTCGCGGCTATCGAGCAGCTCAACACCCATCGCGTCGAGCTCGTCGCGAATGCGGTCGGCTTCGGCAAAGTCTTTGTTGGCACGGGCTTGCTTACGTGCCTCAATCAGTGAGTCTACTTTTTCACCATCAATATCTGATGCGGCTTTGGCGGTGTCAAACCATTCGGCTGGCGTGTGCTGAAGCAATCCAATTAAGTCGCCAGCTGCTAATAGCTGGGCTTTAATTTGTGCCTTTTCTTCGGCTGAAGTTGATGTATTGGCGGCCTTTGCGAGACCAAATAATTCGGCAATAGCCTTAGGCGTATTTAGGTCATCTTCAAGCGCGTCTACAAAGGCATCGGGCGCGCCGATATTTGCAGCTGGTTCAATGTCGGTTAGCGCTTCGAGGGCGCCGTAAAGGCGATCAAGTTTCTTTTTGGCTTCGACTAAACCGTTCGCTGTCCAATCTAGCGGGGCACGGTAATGGCCAGTAATTAACGCGAGACGGATGGCTTCGCCGGGTGTTTGTTCGATCAAGTCATGAACAAGCAGTACATTGCCGATTGACTTTGACATCTTGTCGCCTTCTACATTAAGAAAGCCGTTGTGCATCCAGTACTTAACGTAGAGCTTGCCGTCGTGGGCACAGGTGCCTTGCGCGAGTTCGTTCTCGTGGTGTGGAAACTGAAGGTCGTGCCCGCCGCCGTGAATATCAATGCTTTCGCCAAGGTGTGTTTCGATCATGGCTGAGCACTCGATATGCCAGCCAGGCCGGCCGCGGCCCCAAGGGCTGTCCCAGCCCGGAGTTTCGTCGTCAGATGGTTTCCATAAAACGAAGTCGGCGGGGTCTTTTTTATATGGCGCAACCTCAACACGCGCGCCAGCAATCATCTCTCGCATGTCGCGTTTTGATAGCGCGCCGTAGTCTTTAAAGGATGGCACATGAAATAGTACATGGCCTTCTGCGGCATAGGCGTTACCGTTGGCGATAAGCTTTTCGATCATCGCGATCATCTGCGGCATATGGGCCGTAGCATGCGGCTCAATGCTTGGGCGCTGCACATTTAGTGCGGCCATGTCGTCGCGGTAGATACCGGCAAACTTTTGTGTGATTACTGAGATATCGACGTTTTGTTCGCGCGCGGCTTTATTAATTTTGTCATCAACGTCGGTTATGTTGCGGGCATACACCACGTTGCTGTAACGGTTTTTAAGTACTCGAAAGAGTGTGTCAAATACTACGGCCGGGCGGGCGTTGCCAATGTGTGCATAGCTATACACGGTAGGGCCACACACGTACATGGTGACTCGCTCAGGGTCGAGCGGCTCGAACAGTTCTTTTTCTTTGCTTAGGGTGTTGTGTAGCCGAATGGGCATAGTGTGCGCCTATTTGGTAACCATGTCGGTAAATGCGGATGGCCCGCCCTAGAGGATTCGAACCTCTGGCCTTTGCCTCCGGAGGGCAACGCTCTATCCAGCTGAGCTAAGGGCGGATTGCTGCGAGATTGTACACTAGCGAATCGCCTGTGCGGCCTTTAGCACAGGGTGATCAAGCGCTTAAATAATGCTGAATATGTCAAAATAGGATCATGAAACAATTCTTACCGTTGAATGTGGCTGTGCTGACTATTTCAGACACGCGCACATTGGATACAGATAGCTCCGGCCAAGTGTTAGAAGATGGCTTAAGGGCCGCTGGTCATCGTCTAGCGCAGCGTGCCATTGAGCCAGATGATATCTACCGAATCCGTGCGCGGGTGAGTGCTTGGATTGCAGAAAACGGTATTGATGTTGTGATTACTACAGGTGGCACTGGTGTGACCGGCAGAGATGGTACGCCAGAAGCCATAACGCCACTGTTAGATAAAGTGGTAGAGGGCTTTGGCGAATTATTTCGACAAGTTAGCTATGAAGAAATTGGTGTGAGTACTTTGCAGTCGCGCTGTTTGGGTGGGGTTGCTAATGGTACGTTTGTGTTTTGTGTGCCTGGCTCCAGTGGTGCTTGTAGGACAGGCTGGGAAAAGATTTTGTTACCTCAGCTAGATGCCAGGACAAAGCCTTGTAATTTTGCTGAGCTGATCCCGAGGTTAAAAGAACAATAATGAAAGTGCTTGTAACCGGTGGGGCGGGGTACATTGGCAGCCACGCGTGCTTAGAGCTGCTAGAAGCGGGTTATGAAGTTGTTGTTATAGATAGCTTGGTAAATAGCTCTGTTGAGTCATTACGGCGCGTTGAGCGGCTAACGGGCAAAAGCCTTACCTTCTGCAAGGCCGATATTGCTAACCGAGATACGCTTACTGAACTATTTACTAATCACAAGTTTGTAGCGGTTATGCATTTTGCCGGCTTAAAGGCGGTTGGTGAGTCGGTTCAACAACCATTGCGCTATTACCAAAATAATATTAGCGGTAGTTTAGTGCTGTTTGAAGTGATGCAAAAGGCTGGAGTTAAAACGCTAATCTTTAGTTCTTCAGCTACCGTGTATGGCGCGCCAGAGAGTCTACCTATTAAAGAGTCCGCCGCTGTAGGCACGACTAATCCGTATGGCAGCACGAAGCTGTTTATTGAGTATATGCTCAAAGACTTGTTTGTGGCAGATGACTCATGGCGCATTGCTCTGCTGCGCTATTTCAACCCTGTTGGTGCACATGTGAGTGGTCAGATAGGTGAAGACCCAAACGGGCCGCCCAATAATTTGATGCCATATATCTCTCAGGTAGCCGTTGGAAAGCTGAACAAGCTTAACGTTTACGGGACTGACTACCCTACGCAGGATGGAACTGGCGTGCGAGATTACATTCATGTGGTTGATCTAGTACGGGGTCATATTGCCGCTTTAAGGGTGTTGTCGGCGTTAGAAGAGGGAGAGGTGATTACTGCCAACTTGGGTACGGGCAATGGTCAAAGTGTGTTGGAGATGGTAGAAGCGTTTGAACTGGCTAGTAAAAAGCCGGTGCCGTATGAAGTGGCGCCACGTCGAGAGGGCGATATAGCCGAGTGCTGGGCAGATAGCTCGTATGCGGCTGATAGATTAGATTGGCGAGCTGAATATGGGGTTGCGCGCATGTGTGAAGATGCTTGGCGATGGCAAAAAAATAATCCGAAGGGCTACTAAATTGAATAGTACGGCGACACAGCAGCTAGATAAGCATTATGGAATTATTCGAGCCTTGCGAATGGTTGACCTATTTGATGCTGACCCCCAACGTGCGGCACATTTCAGCATAGAAGTCGGCCCTTTATTTTGCGATTTCAGCAAAAACAAAATTGATGACGAAACTGTTCGACTATTAGTGAGCTGGGCTGAAAGTCAGAAGCTGCCAGCCGCGATCAAAGCTTTATTTGAAGGTAAGTTACTTAACACAACCGAAAAGCGTGCGGCACTTCATACAGCACTGAGAAGCCAAGACGGTAAGGCATGCTATATAAATGGCTCAGATGTCGCCCCAGAAATAGCGATAACCAAGCAAAAGATGCAGCAGTTTGTTAGTCAAATTAGGGCCAACAAAAGTATTAATTACATTATAAATATAGGCGTGGGCGGCTCAGACCTAGGGCCTAAAATGGTCACCCGAGCTTTGTCGCGTAAAGCTGGGCATCAACGATTTGAGTCTTATTTTCTGTCTAACATAGATGGCCATGTATTAGATGACATACTGGCTAGCTGTGAACCATCAGAAACGCTTGTAATTGTTACAAGCAAAACGTTTACCACACTTGAAACTATGCATAACGCGGATAAGGTTAAAGCATGGCTGGATGATGCCGTCGGTGAGCAGGGAGCCAATGAGCGAATTGTGGCGGTTACCGCAAGCCCGGAGCGGGCCCAAGAGTATGGTGTGGCCCAGGGTAATATTTTTCCATTTTGGGAATGGGTCGGTGGGCGCTACTCGTTATGGAGTGCTGTTGGTTTAAGTATTGCTCTTTGTGTTGGCTGGGATCGGTTTGAAAAGTTACTTGCTGGCGCAGCAGAGATGGACCGGCATTTTGCTGAAGCGCCGCTTGATAAAAACTTACCTGTGATATTGGCTCTGCTAGGCTGTTGGTACCGTAATTGGTTCGACTATCGCAGTCATTGTGTCGTGCCCTATGATGAACGCCTTAAATATTTCGTGCCTTACTTGCAACAGCTTGATATGGAATCAAATGGTAAGGCTGTAGGTAGAGCAGGCGATAGTGTTTCGGTTAAGACCGGCCCGGTTATTTGGGGGCGTCCGGGTAGCAATAGCCAGCATGCGTTTTTTCAATGGTTGCACCAAGGGAAGGACATAGCTCCGGTCGACTTTATTGTTGCTAGAAAAGCGAAACATAAGCACCCTGAAACACACCAGCTTTTGGTTGCAAACGCTATCGCACAAGCGGAGGCGTTGCTGTGTGGTAAGCAGGCGCCTGGGGGGCAGCCACACCGGCAATTTGATGGAAACCGGCCCAGTAATTTCATTTTGTTAGAAAAGTTGAATGCTTTTAGCATAGGAATGCTAGTCGCCTTGTATGAGCATAAAGCTTTTGCACAGGGTTGGTTATGGGGAGTTAACAGCTTTGATCAATGGGGGGTTGAGCTGGGCAAGCACTTGGCTAGTACTATTTTCTATCAATTCACCCATGATGATCATTGTGGCCATGATGCTTCTACACAAGGGCTGCTTAGTCGCGTATCACTTAAGTAGTTTTATAGCGCTTGTTTACTGTGCATATAAGCCAGGCCTCGGCTTGATCAAATGATGATTGACGGTTGTTTTGCAGGCCATCTCGCTGATGGTTGGCGTATTTTTAGCCCAGTTGGGCCATAATGTTCCCATATCTATCCTATCGTTTTTATATCTGCCACGGCATTAGTCGTGTTTTAGGTTTTTATTTGTGAAAAAGAAAGCATTAATTACTGGTGTGACTGGCCAAGATGGTTCTTACTTGGCGGAGTTTTTGCTGGAAAAAGGTTATGAGGTTCATGGTATTAAGCGCCGCGCTTCGTCATTTAATACCGAGCGTATTGACCATATTTATCAAGACCCTCATGTAGACAATGCCGATTTTATTTTGCACTACGGCGATTTGACTGACAGCTCTAACCTTACTCGCATATTGAAAGAGGTACAGCCGGACGAAGTTTACAACCTAGGTGCGCAATCGCACGTGGCGGTATCTTTTGAGTCTCCAGAGTACACGGCTGATGTTGACGCTATCGGCACGCTTCGCTTACTCGAGGCAATTCGTTTCTTGGGGCTGGAGAAAAAAACTCGGTTTTATCAGGCTTCAACGTCTGAACTTTATGGATTGGTTCAAGAAATACCCCAAAAAGAAACGACACCTTTCTATCCGCGCTCACCTTATGCTGTGGCGAAAATGTACGCGTACTGGATCACTGTAAATTATCGTGAAGCTTATGGCTTATATGCGTGTAACGGCATTTTGTTTAACCATGAATCCCCTCGTCGTGGCGAGACTTTTGTTACGCGCAAAATTACTCGGGGCCTCGCCAATATTGCACAAGGCTTAGAAAACTGTCTTTACATGGGCAATATGGATGCTTTGCGTGATTGGGGCCATGCTAAAGATTATGTGCGTATGCAGTGGATGATGCTGCAACAAGACCAAGCCGAAGATTTTGTTATTGCGACGGGCGTGCAATATTCAGTAAGGCAATTTATTCAGTGGTCGGCCCAAGAGCTGGGCATTCAGTTAGAGTTTTCTGGCGATGGTGAAGCAGAGATTGCTACCGTTGTAGCTATTGAGGGTGACCAAGCACCAGCTTTAAAGTTTGGTGATGTTATCGTGAGGGTGGACCCGCGCTACTTCCGCCCCGCGGAGGTAGAGACGCTACTTGGCGACCCAAGCAACGCTAAAAATAAATTAGGGTGGACACCAGAAATTTCAGTACAGGAAATGTGTGCGGAAATGGTGTCGGAAGACCTAAAAGCGGCTCAGCGCCATGCCTTTTTAAAAGCTCATGGGCACGATGTGAGCGTGTCGCTAGAAGAGGGTCGCTAAGGTGGCGCGGATTTTTGTTGCGGGCCATAACGGCATGGTAGGCAGCGCTATTGTACGTGCTTTATCTGGCGTTGCAGGAAATGAGGTTGTTACCGCGAATCGTGACCAGCTAGATCTTTGTAACCAAGTGGCGGTGGAGGAGTTCTTCCAAAGCCATCAAATCGATCAAGTCTACTTGGCGGCTGCCAAGGTGGGAGGGATTCACGCCAATAACGAATATCCGGCTGATTTCATCTATCAAAACCTAATGATCCAAGCTAACGTGATTGATGCTGCCCATCGGCATGGCGTGCAAAAATTACTATTTTTGGGGTCCAGCTGTATTTATCCGAAATTAGCCCCACAGCCTATGACGGAAGCGGCATTGCTTACTGGCACATTAGAAGCCACTAATGAGCCTTATGCTGTAGCCAAAATCGCCGGTATTAAATTGTGTGAAAGCTATAACCGACAGTATGGGCGTGACTATCGTTCGGTGATGCCAACCAACCTGTACGGTGAAAATGATAATTTTCACCCCGAAAATTCCCACGTAATTCCGGCGCTTATTCGCCGCTTTCATGATGCCAAGTTGGCTAAGGCAGAGGTTGTCCCCGCTTGGGGTACAGGAAAACCCATGCGAGAATTTTTGCATGTGGATGATATGGCGGCTGCTTCTATCTTTGTAATGAATTTAGATACTGAGGTCTATCAGGCTCAGACTGACCCGATGCTTTCACATATCAACATTGGCACCGGTATTGATTGCACTATTAAAGAGCTCACTGAAACCGTAGCTGCTGTTGTCGGTTATAACGGAAAGATAGAGTGGGACCTTACTAAGCCTGACGGCGCGCCTAGAAAATTAATGGATGTTTCTCGCCTCCATCGGCTTGGGTGGGTCGCTGGTGTTTCGCTTACGGACGGCTTAGAAAAAACCTACAGCTGGTTTACTGAAAATCAAGGTTCTGCCCGACTGTAGGCTAACCTTTAGGTAGTTACCTAGTACTAGTAAAATGATTAACCTTATCTTATCTGGTGGCTCTGGCACGCGCCTGTGGCCGTTAAGTCGCACTTTATTGCCAAAGCAGTTTGTTCGTCTTTTTGATGATAGGTCCTTGTTTCAGGAAACCGTTCTAAGAAACAAAGAACTGGTCGACAAAGTATTGATCGTCTCAAATGCCGAGCAGTACTTCCTCGCGGTTGATCAGTTAGGCCAGTTAGAGTACTCCGCTGCGGAGTTTTTACTTGAGCCTGTTGGTCGAAATACAGCACCAGCAATTGCTTTGGCTTGCCTATTGCAAGACCCGGAAGAATTGCTGCTGGTAACTACTTCTGATCATTTGATAAAAAATCAGGCTGCCTATAAGCAAGCGGTCAAAGAAGCCGCGGGGGCCGCGCAATCTGGCGC
>JAPPPA010000125.1 GCA_028817755.1 Gammaproteobacteria bacterium
GGGCAATATCGTATCGATTAAGTTGGAAATACGGCATTGCCGCTGGTTAGGCAGCGATACACTCGTTGCTCAGGCAGTTGACGTCAACAGCGTTAAATATGATCTATTGCTTGTGAGTGACAATAGTACCGAGCAAGATAGGCACCGCTTGGCCATGTATTACCACTCAGGCGTATTTGAATAGCTCGCAGTATTAGCGGGTGTTAAGACCGTTGCGCGTGCACCTGGGCGCTTCTCTGGGTAGTCGCGGTTAAAGTGCAAGCCACGGCTTTCTTTGCGAATCGCGGCGCTTTTCACAATTAAATCAGCCACTTGCAGCAGGTTTCTCAGCTCAATAAAGTCTGGGCTTACACGATACTTGCTGTAGTAATCCTCAATTTCTTTACGTAATAGGCTGAGGCGGTTTTGAGCGCGCTCAAGGCGGTCGTTACTGCGCACAATGCCAACGTAATCCCACATCAACTTACGTAGCTCATGCCAGTTATGGGAAACAATAACGGCTTCGTCTTCTTCCGAGACTCGGCTGTCATCCCAATGAGGTGCTGGCTTATTACTTTCGTCTAGATCGCGACTCGCAATATTTTTCGCTGCGGCGCGACCGTAGACAATGCACTCCAACAGCGAATTACTCGCCATACGATTAGCCCCGTGCAAGCCGGTACTAGCTGTCTCGCCAACGGCGTATAACTGGGCGAGGTCGGTGCGTCCTTGCAAGTCGGTTAATACGCCTCCACAGGTGTAGTGAGCGGCAGGAACAACTGGCAAGGGCTCTTTGGTCATGTCGAGCCCAAGCTCCATGCAGCGCTCATAGACGCCAGGGAAGTGCTCTTTAATAAAGCTTTCGTCGCGATGAGAAATATCGAGCCAGATGTGCTCAGCGCCACATTTCTTCATTTCTGCATCAATGGCTCGGGCCACGATGTCTCTTGGTGCTAACTCGGCCTGAGGGTGGTAGCTCTCCATAAATCGCGTGCCATCAGGCAGCAGGAGTTTGCCGCCTTCGCCACGAATCGCCTCTGTCAGTAAAAAACCGCGTGCAGAAGGGTGGTACAGGCAGGTTGGGTGAAATTGCATAAATTCCATATTGGCAATGCGGCAACCGGCGCGCCACGCCATCGCAATGCCGTCACCGGTGGAGCTATGGGGATTGCTAGAGTAGCGATAAACCATGTTGGCACCGCCGCAGGCTAATACGGTAGCGTTGGCGCTTAGGGTGGTTACATTGCCAGTTTGTTGGTTTAGTAACCAAGCGCCGGCACAGCGTGTCTCTTCGCCTTCGTGATCGACAATAAGGTCAATCGCGAGGTGATGTTCAAACACTTCAATATTGGGTGCTTGGCGGGTGAGTGCTTCTAGCGTGGTTTCTACGGCTTTGCCAGTGCGGTCTTCCGCATGAATGACGCGACGGTGCGAATGTCCACCTTCTCTCGTTAGGTGAAGGCCTTCTGTCTTACTGTTGTTGTCGGCGGTAAAGGGAACGCCTTGATTGATTAGCCAGCGCACAGCGTCTGGACCTTCTGTTACCGCAAATTTAACAGCCTTTTCTCGGCATAGGCCGTCTCCAGCGGCTAAGGTGTCTTGTATATGGCTGGCCAGACTATCGCCTTGGTCCAATACGGCAGAAATGCCGCCTTGCGCATATAGCGTGCTGCCACCGGCTAGTTCGCCTTTTGAAACTACTGCCACACGGAGACTTTGAGGTAAATGTAGCGCGCAAGTTAATCCCGCAGCTCCGCTACCTAATATCAGCACATCGTGTGAGCTGTTGAAAGATTGGACAGTTGTGTCGGTAGCCATTTACGTAGTTACTTAACGGTGTTAAAAATGTGGATTACAGGTGCTAAAAAGCGCGTGTATTCTACCCGTTAAAATAAAACGGTTTTTTGCCTCGCGGCCGGAACTTTATTGCTAATACCTGCGTCTGAACAGCAGTGCTAACAAAATAAGCAATAAAAGAGGTCGTTATTATGACTGTTGGAGCAAATGTTGCTGCTATGCCTTCAATGGGTTTTGGGAACCCGCTTGCCACTCGTAAAAAGGGTGCGGCTGTGACCGAAACTGCAAAAAAAGAATTAACTGACGACCTCTTGGTTAAGCGAGTTCAAGCTGGCGATTCTGCTGCTTTTGACCTGCTTGTTAAGCGCTACCAAAATCGCGTGGTGTCCTTAGTTGGACGCTATATCAATGACTACGAAGAGGCATTGGATGTTGCCCAGGAGTCATTTGTGAAAGCTTGGCGAGCAATGGGGAACTTTCGCGGTGATAGCCAGTTTTATACCTGGTTATATCGAATTGCGATTAACACGGCGAAAAACTTTTTGGCATCGCGTAATCGCCGTGCCTATGACAACCGTATTGATATTCACGACAGTGAAGACCCTTCGCTTGAAGCAAGGATTCAGGATGTCGATTCACCTGATGCCTTAGCGGAAAGTGGTGAAGTCAAAAGTGCGGTGTTACGAGCCGTAGACGGTTTGCCGGAAGACCTACGCACCGCGATTGTGCTGCGTGAAGTTGAAGGCATGAGCTATGACGACATTGCTGAACAAATGGGCTGCCCAATTGGCACCGTGCGTTCACGCCTTTTCCGTGCTCGTGACTATATCGAGAAAGAAATTGCTGCTTTGGAAGATGTAGCAGAGACCGTTTAATAAAGTTAGAAGCAGGACGCTTACGCAAAGTATTTAGGTTCAGGATATGCGCAGAGATGAACAACTATCAGCCTTAATGGATGACGAGCTCAATAAAGATGAGTTGCGTTTTCTTCTTAAAGGCTTAGAAACGGATACAGAAGGCCGTGAAAAGTGGCGTCGTTACCACGATATTGGGGATGCCCTACGCGACGAGCCTGAACAGGCCTTAAGCGTTGATCTTTCTGCTCGGGTTATGGCCCAAATTGCAGAAGAACAGGCTCAAGCTGCAGAAGCAACAAATGAACCAGCGTGGATGAAGCGCGTAGTTAGCTTTGCTGTTGCGGCCTCGGTCGCTACGGTTGCAGTGTTTGTAGCAAATGATCGTGGCTTAATTGGGGCAAACCAAGGTGCGCATATTGCCGGTACACCAACGGCGGCTGCCGTTGCATCAGCCGATGCCTCTCGCCAAAGTGATGTGGCCGACTGGCAGCAAGTCTCGCCAGAGGTGCAGGAAAAAATTAATCAATTCCTAGGCACGGAAGATAGCTTTGCTACTGACCCTGACATTGCTTCACAGATTCGCCTAGTCGGTCATCGTCAAGACGAAGAGCAAGCTGAGGAAGAGGTTATTGAATCAGAGAGTGATGTGGCTCCACCACAGCAGTAGCTAAGACGCTCCGAAATTGTAAAAAGGCCAGCATTGCTGGCCTTTTTTATTTCTGTGTTTTCTATCAAGAGCTTGAAATATAAAGCTTTCGCCCCGATTCTAATGACATGATCGAAGAAACCGTACAGTTAGCTGCTATTGAAAGCCCCGAGGCCGTTTGGGTGCGCACTCAGCGCCAATCAACCTGTGGGCAGTGTGCGATGAAGTCTGGCTGTGGAACCAAAGTATTGTCCGATTACATTGGCGAAAAGTTGCTAGACGTAAGGGCTTTGGTGTCGCCACAAATCGATATTGCTAGCTTAACTATTGGTGATCATTTAGTGGTCGGCCTACCAGAGCAACAAATGTTGAAAGGCACCATGGTTAGCTATGGGCTGCCATTGTTTGGACTTTTTTCAGCAGCCATCCCCTTGGCGCTATTCGGCGCGCCAGATTTAACTGTAGCGCTGGCGAGCATGGCCGGCTTAATGCTGGGGCTAGTAGGCGTGAAAAAATTCGCGAATAAAATACAGAACTTATCGGATTGGCAGCCCGTCGTATTACGTAAGGCTACCGCTGAACAGCCACTGAAATTTGTGGCTAAGCCGCACAAGCCGGATGTTTCTTAAATTTGGATCGAGATACTTAACGAATAACGATGAATCTACACACTAAGACTTCAAATCCTGCATTTCGACTATTCCCTCATGCCGTTCTTAGCGCATTGCTAACTGTGGCGTTGTTAATGCCGGCTGTTGCTTCGGCAAAGCTGGTAACGGGCTTGCCTGACTTCTCTCAGCTAGTAAATAAAACCAGCCCAGCGGTGGTGAATATCTCTACCACGCAAATTGTTGAAAACCGTAACCCTTGGATGCGCCAGCGTGGTGAAGGTGGTCAGCAACCAGGTACGCCGTTTGATGATTTCTTCCGTCACTTCTTTGGTATGCCGTACGAGGGTGGACCAGAGCCAGAACAAAAAACCAGCTCTCTTGGTTCCGGTTTCATCATTTCAGAAGACGGCTACATTTTGACAAACCACCATGTTGTGGATGGTGCTGATGAAATCATTGTCAAACTCAATGATCAGCGCGAGCTAGAAGCAGAAATTATTGGTTCTGATCAGCGTAGTGATGTGGCATTGATCAAAGTAGACGCCAAGGATTTACCTACGGTAAAACTGGGTAACCCTGATGACACCACGCCCGGCCAGTGGGTTGTAGCGATCGGTTCTCCCTTCGGTTTCGATGCTACCGTCACGGCGGGTATTGTTTCTGCAAAAGGTCGTGTACTGGGGCGTCAGCAATATGTGCCTCTAATTCAGACTGATGTAGCCATTAACCCAGGTAACTCTGGTGGTCCACTATTTAATTTAGATGGCGAAGTCATCGGTATTAACTCAATGATCTATAGCCGTTCAGGCGGTTATATGGGCTTGTCGTTTGCGATCCCAATTGATCTGGCAATGAATGTGGTTGAGCAGCTGCGTGAAGACGGCGCCGTAGCTCGCGGTTGGCTCGGCGTTTCATTACAGCCGGTTGATCGTGATCTAGCGGAATCATTTGGCCTTGAAAAACCAATGGGTGCGCTGATTAACGAAGTGTTTGCCGACAGCCCAGCCGATAAAGCAGGCGTACAACCGGGTGATATTGTGATTCGTTATGACGATAAACCCGTGGGAAGTATCGAAGAGCTGCCACCAATGGTTGGGCAAACTAAAGTTGGTGACACCGTTAAAGTTGTTGTTGTACGCGATCGCAAAGAGAAAACCTTAAATGTCACCATCGGTCGCTTGAAAGATGATTTGCAAGCGAAGCAGCAGTCAAAAGATAAAGACTCAGGCCCAGAAATTACCCGTCTCGGCATTATGGCAGGCGATTTAACCCCAGCGCAGCGTGAGCAACTTGAGCTGCCTGATTCTGGTGTAGTAGTGCAGGGTATTCAGCAAGCCAGCCCCGCGGCGAAAGCAGGTGTGATGGCTGGCGATGTGATTTTGCGTTTTGCAGGCAAAAAGGTCGACTCTCAAGAGCAGCTGCGAAAACTGGTTGAGGCTGTTCCGCGAGGGCGCTCAGTGCCCGTATTGGTGCTTCGTAATAAGCGAGCGCAATACCTCGCTATAGCGCCAGCGGATCCTGAGTAATGGCAACGTATCGTTTTTACACAAAGGCCGGTTGTGGCCTTTGTGAGGAAATGCTGGAAGAGGTTCTTGCACTAGGTGTTCCAGAGTCCGAGCTGGAGTTTGTCGACATCGAACAGCGTCCCGAACTGGCAGCGTTGTATGGCGTGAAAATTCCCGTGATTGAACGCGGCGGCGTTGAGTTGGCGGCTGGGCGTTTAAACGATCAAAGTCGTGCTGCACTGCGACAGTAGAAGACGAGTTTCAGGTAGAATACCCGCCTTAGTAAGGCCGCCAGCGGGCGGCCTTATTTCTGTTTTACGAAATTAACTTTGGCGCTCCATGAAGCATATTCGCAACTTCTCCATCATCGCTCACATTGATCACGGCAAATCTACGATTGCCGACCGCTTTATTCACACCTGTGGCGGTTTGTCAGATCGAGAGATGGAAGCGCAAGTACTCGACTCAATGGACCTTGAGCGTGAGCGCGGCATTACCATTAAAGCGCAAAGCGTATCTTTGGACTACAAAGCCCAAGACGGCGAAACCTATCAGCTAAATTTCATTGATACGCCGGGCCACGTTGATTTTTCTTACGAGGTATCTCGCTCATTAGCAGCCTGTGAAGGCGCGTTGCTGGTTGTAGATGCAGCGCAGGGCGTAGAGGCGCAAAGCGTAGCTAATTGCTATACCGCAATCGAGCAAGATCTAGAAGTCATGCCTGTGCTCAATAAAATCGATTTGCCGTCGGCTGAGCCAGAGCGCGTTATCGAAGAAATTGAAAACATTATTGGTATTGAAGCCGATGATGCGGTGCGCTGCTCAGCCAAGACAGGCGTGGGCATTGATGATGTACTTGAGCGTTTAGTAAAAACTATTCCGGCTCCGCAAGGCGACCCTGACGGTCCACTACAAGCGCTGATTATTGATTCTTGGTTTGATAACTACCTTGGCGTGGTTTCTTTGGTTCGTATCTTCAATGGTGAGCTAAAGAAAGGCAGCAAGATCAAAATCATGTCGACCGGCAAAGTTTGGCCGGCAGACCAAATTGGTATTTTCACGCCTAAGCGTGAAGCAAAGGATGTGCTTCGAACTGGCGAGGTGGGTTATCTAGTTGCGGGCATTAAGGACGTATTGGGCGCGCCGGTGGGCGATACCATTACAACTGAAAAGAATGCTTGTACAGACTCGATCTCTGGTTTCCAACAGGTACAGCCGCGCGTATTTGCGGGTCTATTCCCAGTTTCTTCTGACGATTACGAAAACTTACGCGAAGCACTACAAAAGCTAGCGCTGAATGATGCTGCGTTGGCTTTTGAGCCAGAAACATCAAACGCACTAGGCTTCGGTTTCCGTTGTGGCTTCCTCGGTCTATTGCACATGGAAATTGTGCAAGAGCGTTTAGAGCGTGAATACAACATTGATTTGATCACCACTGCGCCGACGGTAGTGTATGAAGTTACCACCAGCAAAGGCGAGCGCATCAAAATCGATAACCCGGCCGATTTGCCGCCGGTGAATGAAATTGATGAAGTATTTGAGCCGATTATTGTGGCCAATATTTTGGTGCCGCAAGATCACGTTGGTGCGGTAATTACACTCTGCGCAGAAAAGCGCGGTGTACAACGCAACATGCAGTATCTCGGCCAGCAGGTGCAGCTCACTTATGAGATGCCAATGGCAGAAGTGGTGGTGGATTTCTTTGATCGTTTGAAATCCGTAAGCCGTGGCTTTGCATCGTTTGAATACGACTTTGACCGTTTTGAAGCGGCACCAATGTCTAAGCTCGACATCATGATTAACGGCGATAAAGTCGATGCGCTATCGGTTATCGTGCATAAAGACCACGCTCAAACCAAAGGCCGTGCGCTGGTTGAATCGTTGAAAGACTTGATTCCACGCCAAATGTTTGAGGTTGCCATCCAAGCAGCGGTTGGCTCTCACATTATTGCGCGTGCCAACGTTAAAGCGATGCGTAAGAACGTATTAGCAAAATGTTACGGCGGCGATATTACGCGTAAGAAGAAGCTGCTTGAAAAACAAAAAGCCGGTAAGAAGCGTATGAAGTCCTTGGGCAAGGTAGACGTGCCACAAGAAGCCTTCTTAGCTGTGCTTAAATCAGGAAACTAGACATGCCCAACGATATCCATTGGGATTTTTCTGCATTGCTACTGACGTTGGCCATCTTTAGTGGCGCGGTTACGTGGTGGTGGAAGCGTAAGCACGGTGAACAACGCGAAGAGGTCAAACAAGGCCTTGTCGTTGAATACAGCCGTAGCTTCTTCCCGGTTATTGTTATTGTCTTGCTGCTGCGCTCATTTTTGATTGAGCCGTTTCGGATCCCGTCCGGCAGCATGTTGCCGACCCTAAATGTGGGTGACTTTATTGTCGTAAATAAGTTTTCTTACGGTTTGCGCTTTCCGGTTTTTCACTGGAATTTTTTGCCTCTAGGCGAGCCTGAATCTGGTGATGTCGCGGTGTTCCGTTATCCGCCAGATCCCTCTAAGGACTATATTAAGCGCGTGATTGGTGTGCCCGGCGACACCATTCGTTACGTTAATAAGCGCCTGACCGTTAACGGCGAAGAGTTGGAATACGAGTACATTCGTCAATATGACGAGGGCACCAGCTTTATCATGCGTGAAGCCGAGGTCAGAACCGAGCAACTTGGCGAGGTAAAGCACGAGATTCTTGTGCTTGGGCGTGCTTTTGACCAAGGCGGTGAAGTTACCGTCCCAGAAGGGCATTACTTTGTAATGGGCGATAACCGGGACAATAGTGAAGACAGCCGCCGTTGGGGCTTCGTGCCGGAGCGTAATCTGGTCGGCAAGGCAGTGTTTATTTGGATGAATTGGGATAGCACCCTAGGTCATCCTGATTGGGGCCGAATTGGTACTACAATTAAATAGAACAGCGTAAAAGGGAACCAATAATGAAGCGTAAACAGCAACAGGGCATTGGCACATTAGGCTTGCTTATTGTATTGGCGGCTCTTGGCTCGCTGGTGTATGTCGGTTTCAAAATTGCCCCCGCTTATTTAGAACAGCAAAAAGTACGCTTAGCGCAAGAAAGCGTTGCCGCACAGCCTGAAGCGAATAAGAAAACTCGGGGTCAGCTTGAGCAAGAACTGCTGAAACGCCTCCAAATTGATGACGTTGATGGTATTACGCGTAAAGAGCTATACATCACCAAAGAAGGCGGCCAGTGGCAAATTCGCGTTACTTATCAACGCAGCATCAGTTTGTTTGAGGCTGCCGATGTTGTACTGAAATACGACGAAACCGTTGCGGTTCAACGCTAGCTATTTAATCTCATGGTTTCAGGTCAAGTATCGGAGCTGCAGCTTAGGCAGCTAGAAAAACAGCTTCGGTATACGTTTATTAAGCCTGCCTTGCTGCTTCAAGCGTTAACGCACCGGAGTATGGGCGCCGAAAACAATGAACGCCTCGAATTTTTGGGCGACTCTATTCTTAATTTCACGGCTGCGGCCGAGTTGTTTCAGGCTATGCCTAATGCAGACGAAGGCACTTTAAGCCGTTATCGCGCGTTGTTGGTGAAAGGTGAAACGCTGACAGAAATAGCTGATGAGTTGAGCTTGTCGGAGCTATTAATACTCGGCGAAGGTGAGCTGAAGTCAGGTGGTCACCGCCGTAAATCAACTTTGGCAGATAGCGTAGAAGCCATTATTGGCGCCGTATATTTAGACAGTGGTTTAGATGAATCTACCGCGTTGGTACGTCGTTTATTGGCCTCGCGTCTAGGTAACTTGCCGCAGGCTGATGAGCTCAAAGACCCCAAAACCAGGCTCCAAGAGCGCATGCAAAAAGATGCCTTAGAGCTACCTGCGTACGAGCTGGTCGCTACCTACGGCAAAGCCCATGAGCAGCAATTTGAAGTCAGCTGCACTATTGCTGACGCAAAACCCACAAAAGGCTTAGGTACCAGCCGGCGTAAAGCCGAGCAGGCCGCAGCCGCAGCAATGCTAGCGCAACTAGCCTAAAGCTGGCCTAGTATTAATCAAACACAACTGAGAACCAGTTTGAGCGATAAAAAAGACAATCCAAGCCAAGAGCCACATTTGCTTGAAGGTAAAAAGCTAGATGTAGAAGCGTTCTTGAGTGAACCGCTGCAAACCGCAGATAACAACCCCAATCATCGCAGCGGTTACGTAGCTATTGTGGGGCGCCCTAATGTGGGCAAATCCACACTGATGAATTATCTACTGGGTGAAAAGCTCAGCATTACCTCAGACAAGCCGCAAACCACGCGTCACAGCATTTTAGGCATTTGTACACGTGGTGATGACCAGGCTGTATTTGTAGATACACCGGGTTTGCATGGCAAAGAGCCACGCTCTTTAAACCGTTATATGAACCGTGCTGCTCGCGCCAGTGCAGCAGAAGCTGACTTCGGCATCTTGGTTATCGAAGCCATGAAGTTCACCGGCGGTGACCGTAAAGCCCTACAGGCGATGGCGAATAGTGAAATTCCATTTGGCTTGGCTATTAATAAAGTCGACCAAGTCGTAGATAAAAGCAACTTGCTACCTTGGCTGCAAGAGCAAATCCAAGGCTTAGATGCGAACTTTGAGTTTGTAGTGCCAGTGTCAGCGCAGAAAGGCGACAACCTTGATGCGCTATGGAAAGAAATCCGTGAGCGTCTAACGCTGCAACCTTGGATTTTTCCAGAAGACCAAATTACCGATAAGTCAGAACGCTTTATGGCGGCTGAAATTATTCGTGAAAAATTGATTCGCACGCTGCATCAAGAACTGCCGTATTCCACCACAGTAGAAATTGATTTCTTTAAAGAAGAAGACGGTAAAACCCATATCGGTGCCACGATTTATGTCGAGCGCTCTGGTCAGAAGGGCATTGTGATTGGTAAGCAAGGCAAAGTGCTTAAAGCCGTTGGTGAAAAGTCGCGTAAAGAAATAGAACGGATGTTGGGCCGCCGTGTGTGGCTAGAAACATGGGTGAAAGTGCGCGACAACTGGACCGACAACGAGCGGGCGCTCAGAGATTTTGGTTTCGAATAACGACTGGCAGCCTGCCTGGATTTTGCATCAATACGACTACAGAGACAGTAGTCGCATCCTAGAATGCTTTACACCTCAGCAAGGTCGCGTGGCCGTTATTGCGCAGGGATTAAAACGTCCTAAATCGCCTTGGCGCGGTATTGCGCAGCCATTTCGCCCGTTACGTTTGCAACACAATAATCGTGGCGAATTGCACCGCCTTACCGGGCTTGAATCAACTGGTACCGTGCAGCAACCAGAAGGCGAAGCGCTATACGCGGCGTTTTATTTGAATGAGCTACTCATGCGCCTGTTAAGGCGGCATGACGCACAGCCTGATTTGTTCGCGCTATATAGCCGCAGTGTTGCGGCTTTAGCGGCAGATATGCCTTTAGAACCCGTCTTGCGGCTGTTCGAGTTGCAAGCCTTGAATATGCTCGGCTATGGCATTGATTTCACAACCGATTACAAACGAAACGCCAGCTTATCGCCACAAGCATGGTATGCGGTTGATCCTAATCAAGGCGTGTTTCAAAGCCAATCGGGCAACCTTTTGTTGAAAGGCGAATGGTTGCTGGCGCTAAACCAAGGCAAGCTGCCGGAAGATAAGGCCGCGCGCATTGCGATCAACCAGTTAATGCGCCAGCTAATCCGGTACCATATTGGCGATAAACCCTTAAATAGCCGCGAGCTTCTTATTGCCGCGCGGGCTATGAATGGCGCCAAAACGCCAACGTAATTACAGACAAGCTATAAAACTATGCATACAGCTCTCCGTTTAGGTGTGAATATTGACCACATCGCCACGCTGCGCCAAGCGCGCGGCACTTGGTATCCAGATCCCGTGCAAGCGGCGGGTATTGCTGAGCGAGCAGGAGCGGACGGTATCACTATTCATTTGCGTGAAGATCGCCGTCATATCAGTGATCGTGACGTACGCGTGTTACGCGAAACCATTGGCACCCATCTAAACCTAGAAATGGCCGTGACGGATGAAATGATTAATATCGGTTGCGAGTTAAAGCCTGAAGCAGCCTGCTTGGTGCCAGAAAAGCGTGAAGAACTCACTACCGAAGGCGGCTTAGATGTGGTTAGCAATATCGGCCGTGTAGAAGCCGCGGTAAAGCAGCTGAGTGACGCTGGCGTACGCGTTTCGCTGTTTATCGATCCAGATGAAACGCAAGTGCGTGCGGCTTCTGGCGTGGGTGCCCCAGTGATTGAATTACATACCGGCGCCTATGCCGACGCTGAAACCAAAGCCGAACAACAGCACGAGCTAGAACGTATTCGTCATGCGGCATCGTTCGCGGCGGCACAGGGCTTAGAAGTGCACGCCGGTCATGGTTTGCATTATCACAACGTCAAACCGATCGCGGCAATCCCGCAATTGGCAGAGCTCAATATCGGCCACGCCATTGTTGCGCGTGCAGTGCTTGAGGGCCTAGATAAGGCGGTGCGCGATATGAATACCTTGATGAAAGAAGGCCGCGCAGGCGTATAAAAATGGCAGTTTTGGGGGTAGGAACGGATATCGTTTCGGTATCCCGAATTGAGCAGTCATGGCAACGCTTTGGGCCTAAATTTGCTGCCCAAATTCTGCACCCTAATGAAGTAGTAGAGCTGGCCGGTAAAAATAATGCCGCCGCCTACTTGGCCAAACGCTTCGCCGCCAAAGAGGCCGTTGGCAAAGCCCTAGGTACTGGCTTAGGCGAGGGCGTCTCCGCTTCGAATATCGAAGTAAAGAATAAGGAAAATGGCGCACCGACTGTGCAACTGCATGGCGGTGCCCAAAAGCGACTAGAAGCCTTGGGTGGTAGCCAATGCCAGCTAAGCATTAGTGACGAGAAAGAATACGCCGTGGCGTTTGCCATTATTAGTTAGAGCTTCCTAATAGATTATGAACACAACATTTCCAACGATTGAGTCCTTCGTCGGCAATACGCCTTTAGTACGCCTGCAGCGCTTAGTGCCGAGCGAACGCGGCAACGTTATTTTGGTAAAGCTTGAAGGCAATAACCCAGCTGGTTCAGTTAAGGATCGCCCCGCGCTCAGTATGATTACTCAAGCCGAAGCGCGTGGAGAACTGAAAGCCGGGGATGCCTTGGTAGAAGCCACCAGCGGTAATACCGGGATCGCACTTGCCATGGCGGCAGCGATCAAAGGCTACAAGATGATCTTGATTATGCCTGCCAATGCCAGCGAAGAGCGCATTGCCACCATGAAAGCCTTTGGTGCCGAAGTTATCTTGGTGACTAAGGAAGAGGGCATGGAAGGCGCTCGTGACCTTGCCTTACAAATGCAAGATGAAGGTAAAGGCCGCGTACTCAACCAATTTGCCAATCAGGACAACCCGCTAGCGCACTACGGCGGCACCGGCGAAGAAATCTGGCGTGACACCAATGGCACAGTGACCCACTTTGTTAGCGCAATGGGGACAACGGGTACCATTATGGGTACCTCCAAAGTGCTGAAAGAGAAGAATCCCAATATTCAGATTGTCGGTGTACAACCGGATGGTGAATCTTCTATTCCAGGCATTCGCCGTTGGCCACAAGAGTATTTGCCCGAGATTTTTGACGCTAGCCGTGTAGACCGCATTTTAGATATGGACCAGCCGACGGCTGAAGAGACGGCGCGCCAGCTTGCCGCACAAGAAGGCATTTTCTGTGGCATCTCATCAGGTGGTGCTGTTGCAGCGGCTTTACGCTTAGAGCAAGAGCTAGAAAATGCGGTGATTACCGCCATTATTTGTGATCGTGGCGATCGCTATTTATCGACTGGCGTATTTCCCGCCTAGTCTTTCTCAATTCAAACAAGAATTCTTACCCAGATGGCAAAAAAAAGACGCGCCAAGCGTTTAGACGTAGAACCGCTTGAGGTTCAAATTGAAGATTTAACTCACGAAGGTGACGGCGTTTGTCGCATTGATGGCAAGGCTACCTTTGTACATGGCGCATTGCCGGGCGAAAAGGTGATGGCCAAGCCGGTGCGCCGTTTTCGTAGTTATGACGAAGCTGACCTAGTTGAAGTGCTAGAAGCCAGTGACGAGCGCGTAGAACCGCGATGTGAAGTATTTGGCACCTGTGGCGGCTGCAGCATGCAGCACCTTGCTGAAGACAAACAGATCGCCCGTAAACAGCAGATATTGCTGGATAACCTTGAGCGCCTAGGCAAAGTAGCGCCTAAAGAAGTGTTAGAGCCATTACGTAGCTCTGCCTGGGGTTACCGCCGTAAAGCACGCTTAGGCGTGAAATCTGTTTTTGGTAAAGGCCGTGTGCTGGTCGGCTTCCGAGAGCGTAGCGCACCGTACATTACCGACACCAAACAGTGCGAAATCCTAGCTGAACCAGTAGGGCAGCTATTAATGCCGCTATCAGAGATGATTGAAAAGCTCAGCATTGCTTCGCGCCTGCCACAGATTGAAGTGGCGATTGGTGATAACGCTACAGCGCTGGTATTTCGTATCTTAGAGGACCTAACTGACGCAGACCGCGAAGTACTGCTAGCGTTTGGTAAAGAGCACAACGTGCAAATGTGGCTGCAAACCAAAGGCCCAGATACCGTTCACCCGATGCCTGAGCAGGGCGATGTGGAGCCGCTGTACTACGAAATTCCTGCATTTGACGTAAAGGTTGAGTTCTTACCTAGTGACTTCACTCAGATTAACCCAGAAATTAACCGCCAAATGGTGCCTAAGGCGTTGGAGCTATTGCAGGTAGAGCAAGGGCACAATGTGTTAGAGCTGTTTTCAGGTTTAGGTAACTTCACGCTGCCGCTTGCTAAACAAGCTGCCAAGGTGGTTACCGTAGAAGGCGATGACGGCTTAGTGAAGCGCGCCCACGAAAATGCGCTGCGCCAAGGCTTTGATAACGTTGAAACGCACGTTGGCAATTTGTTTGAAGACCAAAGCGATATGGCCTGGAGTAAAGGCAAGTACGAGCGTGTCTTGCTTGATCCTGCGCGTTCAGGTGCCGACGAGATTTTGCCAACCGTAGCGGCAACTGGGGCTGAGCGCATTGTCTATGTGTCTTGTCACCCGGGCACCTTATCGCGTGATGCGGGTATTTTAGTGAACGAATTTGGCTACACACTTGAAGCCGCAGGCGTGATGGACATGTTTCCGCATACCGCGCATGTCGAATCCATTGCGTTGTTTGTGAAAAACCAATAGCCCTAGCTGGGATTCGAACGATCTAGCGAACATTACAATTATTAAAGGCTGATGCTTAGGAGAAAAGCAGTGAAAAAGATGACATTAAAATGGTTCGGGCTAGCGCTGTTGGTGTCGTTTGTACCATCAGTGATGGCTGCAGACAGCAGATTAATGGCCGAATTCCGTTGGGGTTTTGGTGCTACAACCTCAACGTGGGACGCCACTTTGTTTACCGCCACGCTAGCGTCGCCTTCTTATTCAGACGGGGTAGGACAGGCCAGTTCGCATAACCCTGATTTTCGATTGAATCT
>JAPPPA010000224.1 GCA_028817755.1 Gammaproteobacteria bacterium
CCACCAAGGAAGGCACCGTCACTGCTACCGCCACATGCGGCTAACGCGATAATAAAAAAGGCTATTAATAGCTGACGCATATTCTTTCTCAGGCCTTATCGACCCGCCTCCAAGCCTTCATGCAAGATGCGAGGCGTTACAAAAATTAGCAACTCAACTTTATCGTTAGTTCTACGCTTGCTTCTAAACAAAGCACCTAAAATAGGAATATCACCTAATACCGGCACTTTGGATGAGGCATTAGTACGGGTTGTTTCATAGATACCACCCAGCACAACAGTTTCACCATCATCCACCAAAACCTGAGTTTGCACTCTACGAGTATCAATACTCGGAATAAAACCACCCTCAACCCCTGAGGGGACAGTTTGACCAATTGCATCTTGGTTAACTTGTAAATCCATGATGATGCGATCATCGGGGGTGATTTGTGGCAGCACGGCCAAGCGTAGCGTCGCCCGTTTAAATTGCACATTAGTACCGCCGTCACTGGCAGTTTGGAATGGCACTTCCACACCCTGCTCAATCGTCGCTTCTTGCTGGTTCGCAGTATTGATTCTCGGGTTGGATACGACCTCACCTTGACCCTCTGCTTGCAATGCTGACAGTTCCAAATCCAACAAATAGTCTGGCTGCAAAATAGCCAAACCAAATCGACCAGCTGGGGAAGCCACGGGGAGACTGACGTTCAAACGATCACCCAAAGATGGCGGCGCGGTGGGTAAACCATTTTGGCGAAAGCCATCAATCAAGAAATCTGCTGCAGAAGCGCTCCCACCAAAGGCGACCGCACCATCTCCGGCCTCTTGAATGGTTGTCGCCCCAAAACGCACACCTAGCTCGTTCGTAAAGTTGTCACTCGCAATCACGATACGAGACTCGATCAATACTTGTTGCACCGGAACATCCAAGCGCTCCACAAGTGCACGTATTTCTTCCAGCTTCTCAGGCGTATCATTCACCAACAGAGTATTGGTACGCTCATCAACCGTTACCGTGCCCCGGCCAGACAAGAGGCTAGCCTTCTCGGCACCACGTAACAGAATAGATAGCTCTTCTGCTTTGGCGTAATTAACCTGGATAATCTCGCTTCGCAGCGGCGCCAGGTCCTGTTGCTTCAAGGCCGCTTCTCGCTCCTTTTGCTCACGCGCAGCCAGCTCGTCAAACGGCGCAACATAAATAATGTTACCGACTGTGCGCTTGTCGTAACCCTTGGTTTCTAGAATGATATCGAGCGCCTGATCCCAAGGCACCTCGGTTAAACGCAGGGTAATACTGCCTGTGACCGTGTCAGACACCACAATATTCAAGCTAGCGACATCAGCTAAAATCTCTAGCAAAGACCGCACTTCAATATCTTGGAAATTAAGATTGACTCGCTCGCCGCTATAGGGAAATTTTTCTTTCTTTTCTTTCGGCGTTAATTTGCGAAGCTCTAGCACCCACTGACGGCCAGACTGCCAAGCAACATGCTCATAATCGCCAACGGTATTCACTTGTAAGCGCATGCCCGTTTTGCGTTTAAGCACATCAAAGTCAGTTATCGCCGTTCCAAAGTCGGTTACATCGTATTTTTGCAACAAGCGCGAAGGCACTTGCAAGGGCGCGATATCAATCAACACTTTAGTGCCTTGCTGCTTAATATCTGGCTGCACAGAATCACGATCAAACTTCATTAGCACTTGTGCCGCACCATTAGGGCTACGTTTGAATTCCACATCCTGCAACTGCGCCAAACGGTTGGTTGGCGTTGTCGAGCGCGGCGGTTGAGGACTAGCCGCGGATTGAGTCAATCCAGCCTGAGCTTGATTAATATGCAACAACACTTGTCGGCCACGATTTTCCACGTACCAAGGCCCGCTACTGGTTAGCGCAACCACAACACGCGCCCGACCGCCCGCTGACGCGGCGATCACTTGTCGTACGCTACCTTGATTAATTTTCTGACTACGTGCGTCTGCCCCAACACTAACCCCGGCAAAATCAAGCGAAATACGCGCGGGCTGATCCACGCTAAACGTATTGGCTTCAGGTGCTATTTCATCGAACGTGATGACGACATTGCCTCGAGAGCCGCCCAATGACTGGTATTCAATACTCTGCAGCTCTGCAGCTGCAGCTGGCGACAACCAAGCCACCAACAAGAGGCCAACCACACCTCCGAATTGGCGCATCATGTATTTCAAAATTCTGTCTCCCAACATTACTTGCCACCTATGGCAGCGGATGCTGCATTACTAAGAGCCATAACCGTTTCTCGCTCTACCCAACGGCCTGTGCCGTCTGCAAATAATTCTTTGATAGTCATACCCGAGGCACTAATTCTCTGTACTTGACCATGGTTCTGACCAATATAATCACCTGAACGAACCCTATAGACGAACGGCTCGCCTGAGCGTACCAAGGCATAAGGCACACCAGCGATTTGGAGTGTGCCAACCATTCGGAGGCTATCCATCGGGAAAGCCTCAAGTGGCTCTTTCTCTCTCCCCGTTACCGGCCGGGGACCACTTTTAGCGACCACAGCCTCCGGCTCAGGCTCTTCGGGGTTGAATATCTCATTCGGCACAAAGGGATCTCTCAGCTCTGCCGACATATATGGCACAGGCACATAAGGCGCTATTTCAGGGATTGGATCTAAAGGCCTTGCTGGACGCGTCTTCACTTCTGAAATATAGCTTTCTAGGTCTTCCATTTCACGACCACACGCAACCAAAAGCAACGCCACACACAAGCCACAGAACAGCCTCCAAGAGCGCATTACTCGCCCTCCTCGAGATAACGGTATGTACGCGCCTTGGCTGTCATTACCAGCGGCTGTTTTGCTTGATCTTCTTCACCACGCCTACGGTTAGAAGGGCGTTTTAGAACAATGTCATGCAGCGTGACAATTCTAGGCAAAGCCGCCACTCCTTCAGCAAAGTCACCGTACTGATGGAAATCACCTAACAAGGTAATACGGATAGGTAATTCCGCATAAAAGTCTTTAGGTTGCTCAGGCTCGGGCTGAAACAATTGTTCCTCCAAACCACTAGCAACCCTCAGCTGCGACACATCTTGTAGCAAACTTGCCACTTCTTTACGCCCGGGCAATTGGCGCAGCATATGGCTAAAACGCTCTTCCATTTCAGCCAATTGGGCCTTGTAATCCTCTAAGCCAGCCGCTTTGCGCTGTCTCGCTTCAAATCTATTTCTTAACGTTTCTTCTTCGGCTTTAACCTGTTGCAACTCTTGAATTTGAGACTTAACCACAAACCAGTAGCCCGCTCCGCCGATCATCAAACAGACAAGTATCACCACAACCGTTTGCATAATACCGGGCCAGCGAGCAATATCATTGACATCTAAACTACGCAAATCATCCAAGGTCATGATGCCGCCTCCCCTTCAGGTTGCTGCTCAATAACTTGCTTCACTCGAAGCGTGAAGTTACTGGTCCGAACGGCACCCTTAGTTTGCGTTTTAATCACAACAAGCTCGGGCGAGTCAAACCAAGGCGACGCTTCTAATGCGCGCATATAACTGGAGACTCGGGCATTCGACTGCGCTTCACCCGCTATTGTTAAGCTCTGCCCGTTCATAGCAACAGAGCCCAGATGGACCCCCTCAGGCAAAGTGCGTGCAATTTCATTAAAAAAATGCACCGGAGCGGAACGACTAGCCTGTAAATTTTCGACTACCTCCATACGCGCGATAAGCTGGCTTTTGAGCTTTTCCAACTCGCGAATTTCTTTGATCTTTTTATCTAACTCAAAAATTTCAGCGCGTAGCCGATCGTTGCGCGAAATTTGATGATCAATGGTAGAGGAGTAGCCGTACCACACACCGCCAACAGCCAATGCAGCCACCACTACCGCAGCAACCATGCCCGTAACAAAGCGCTTCTGCTTTGCGGCACGCTTTTCTTCACGCCAGGGTAGAAGGTTAATGTGGGCCATGCTACTCAAGCCCCCGCAGCGCCAAACCGGCGGCAATCATTAGCGCAGGCATGTCGCGCTCAAGCGCATTAGGGTTGGCATGCGTACTGACTTGCATATCTTGAAATGGGTGTGCGACCTCACAAGGCACATCTAAATGCTCTTCCACCATTTCGGCCACACCCGCCATGGTCGCTACGCCGCCTGCCAAAATAATTTTATCGACCTTGCCGTAGCGAGGCGTGGCCGAATAAAACAACTGCAATGCACGGTTAACCACCTGCACAAGGTCAGCAATAAAGGGCTGAATCACTTCTTGCTCATAACCATGCGGCAAGCCTTCACCGGTTTTCTTCGCCAACCCGGCTTCGGCAAAGGTCAGGTTATAGCGATCCATAATTTCGTCAGTTAACTGACGGCCACCAAAGACTTGCTCACGAGTATAAACCGCTTTCAGGTCATGCAAAATCGTAGCCGATGCGGTTGTGGCGCCGACGTCAAACAGCGCCACTGTCGCACCATCGCCATTATTGGGCATTTGATGTTTAAGCAACTGGGCCGCGTTTTCCATCACGTAAGGCTCAACGTCAACCACATAGGGCATTAAGCCGCCGACTTCTAGGCTCGCTACCCGCTGATCTACCTGTTCGGTACGAGATGCGACTAGCAACACCTCAACCTGACCATCCTCACCTGGCACCGGGCCTAACTCTTCAAAGTCAAAATTAACCTCGTCTAAAGGGAAAGGAATGTAATGATCGGCTTCGATTGCGATCTGCTGCTCAAGCTCATCATCACTCAAACCGGCGGGCATAGTCAGCGTTTTGCTGATGACTTGAGAACCTGCCAAAGCCACAGCAGCTTGGCGAGTTTTGCTACGAGACTTCTTCAGGGCTTTGCCAATGGCCTCGCCAACAGCTTGGATTTCTTTAATTTGGTGGTCAACAACAGCGTCGTCTGCAACAGGCACGGCCGCATAGCTTTCCACGCGGTAGCCCTTGCCCTGCCTACGCAGCTCAAGCAACTTAATCGCCGAGGTACTGATATCAATACCCAAGGCCGATGTCGGTTTTCGATTTAAGAAACCCATCTTGGCTATATCGTCCGAGGCGAACCCCTTGCCCCTCAATGTTTTTATAGTGTTACCTGCAACTATATCGGCTGTTCGCCGTTACAGCCACACTTAATATGTCGGTTGCAGGCATAATATTGTTCCGCGTTGTTCAGATATTGATTAGGACTTATGAAGGCATTCAAGCTGCTGGCGATTCTTTGCGCCTCGGGATTTGCAGCACTCGCACTCGGCCTTGTGGCATTTTTGGTGACCTATAGCGTGCTTTCTAAGCAGTTACCAGAGATTGATACCAGCACAGATTTCTCACTAGAAGTCCCGCTCCGCATATACAGCGCCGACAACAAGCTGATTGCCGAATACGGCACACAACGCCGCACGCCCGTGGAATATGAAGAGATTCCAGAGCAGCTTATCCAAGCATTTCTTTCGTCTGAAGACGACCGCTTTTTTGAGCACCCAGGCGTCGATTGGCAAGGCCTAGTTCGCGCAGCAGGAAACCTAATTGCGACAGGCTCTAAGGGGCAAGGCGGCTCCACCATCACTATGCAGGTTGCCCGCAACTTCTTCCTTAGCCCAGAAAAAAGCTACAAGCGGAAACTATTAGAAATCTTCCTCGCGCTCAAAATCGAACGTGAGCTGAGCAAAGAAGAAATTCTATCCCTCTACCTAAATAAAATTTACCTGGGCAAACGCGCCTATGGCGTCGCAGCAGCAGCACAGGTTTATTACGGTAAAGAACTAGATGAACTAAGCCTGTCTCAAGCGGCCATGATTGCGGGCTTGCCGAAAGCACCTTCTCGCTACAACCCGATCGCCAACCCTCGCCGCGCATTACAACGCCGCAACTACGTGCTGCGTCGCATGAGCCAACTCAACCATATTGACGACACCATGCTGAAAGCCGCACAAGCGGAAGACATCAGCGCCGAGCTGCAATCAATCGAACCCGACATCGACGCCGGTTACGTTGCAGAAATGGTTCGCTCAAAGCTAGTAAAAGAATACGGCACCGAGGTCTATAACAGCGGCTTCCACGTTTACACAACCATTCAATCTAAAAGCCAAAACGCTGCCAACAAAGCCCTACGCGCAGGCCTGCAAAACTATGACCGCCGCCACGGCTGGCGCGGTGCCGAGCAGCAAGTAGATATCGCGGCGCTATTGGCAAAAGCCACCGGCGAAGAAGAAAACCAAGACTTAGCAATCACTGAAGCCGACGCAATCCAGGATTACCTATCCAGCAAACGCACCGTCGGCGATCTTGTTCCCGCTGTGGTTACCAAAGTGGAAGCACAAAGCGCTATTGTCGAAGCCCGTAGCATTGGCACCGTCGCGCTAACCTGGGACGACATTAACTGGGCTAAAGCCTACATTGATAACAACAAAGTCGGCGATGCACCAGAAACCGCCAACCAAGTTCTCCAAGTCGGCGACCTTGTGCGGCTACGCGTCGCCGAAAAAACGCTAGACGCAGAGACTGGCGCAGAAATCACAAAGTGGACACTCGCCCAAATTCCGAAAGCACAAGGCGCACTCGTTTCCTTAGACCCTGAAACCGGCGCTCTGCTCGCGCTTACCGGCGGCTACGATTTTTATCACAGCAAATTTAACCGCGCAGTACAGAGCCGCCGCCAACCGGGCTCAAGCTTTAAGCCGTTTCTTTATTCTGCCGCGCTTGAGAAAGGCTACACCGCCGCCACCATCGTCAACGACGCACCGGTAGTGTTTGAAGACGCTAAATTAGAAACCAGCTGGCGCCCCGAAAACTACAGCGGCAAATTCTTCGGGCCAACTCGTTTACGTTGGGCGCTAACGCATTCCCGCAACCTCGTCTCGATTCGCATTCTTCAAGACATCGGCATCCGTTACACCGTCGACTATGCTGGTGCCTTTGGCCTAAACACCTACAATATGCCGCGCGACCTTTCTCTATCTCTCGGCTCAAGTGTTGTTTCACCTTACGAACTAGCCGGTGCTTACAACGCTTTCGCCAACGGCGGCTTCCGCATGCCGGCCTACTTCATCAAGCATATCGATGACGCCAATGGCGAACGCGTTTGGCAAGCCAATCCGCCAGTCATTTGTCTCGACGACTGCCAAGCGCAGCGCGAAAAAGAAGCTGCACTAGTAGCGGAGCAAGAAGCAGAAATCATTGCGCTAGCACCCGAGGTCGAAGACAACGTGGAAGAGGCTCTATCAGCAGATGGAGCCACTGCTGAAACAGCTTCCGAAGAGAAGGCAGCCTTTACACCACCAGAACCGATAGACGCCGAACGCGTTATGACACCGCAAAACGCCTGGCTAATGAACAGCATGCTCGGCGATGTCGTACGCTTTGGCACCGCGCGCAAAGCTCTCTCTCTGAAACGCAAAGATATCGCAGGCAAAACCGGCACCACCAACGACCAGAAAGACGCTTGGTTTGCTGGCTATACTCCGAAGCGCGTCACCGTGGCATGGGTTGGTTTTGATGAAGTCGACACTCTAGGCCGGGCCGAAGTCGGCGGTCGCGCCGCTCTGCCTATTTGGATCGAATACATGCGTGAAGAACTACAAGGTGTACCGGAAGTTATTCCAGACTTGCCTGACAACCTGATTAACGTCCGCATCGACAAAACCACTGGCGAGCGCGCTCAGGCCGGCGCCTCAAACGCGATGTTTGAGACTTTCCGCACGCAATACGCGCCAAAAGACGAGCGCCAATCAAACAGCTCCAGCAACTTCGGCGGCGGCAACGAGGGCGGCGACGACATTATCGAAGAGCTGTTCTAAAAAGCGGGCTCTGGGACTAAGCCCGTGTCAAAACATGACATCGCCGAAGCTGCGGCTCGCATTATGCATGACCAATGTTTGCAAGATTATGGGCTAGCCAAACGCAAAGCGCTGGAGGCGCTTAGCCTACCCGCCCACTCGGCATTACCCGAAAACCAACTCATCAATGCCGCACTACAAGAACATATGGCCCTGTTCGCCACCGCAGCCGATCATGAATGGACCGAGAAGCTCATCGAAGCAGCTAAGCAAGCGAGTATCTTTCTCGCCAATTTCCCGCATTACATAGGCGGCAGCCTAGCCTTCAAGGCAGCCAAGCAAGAAGACCGTTTAGAAATCCATCTTTATGATGACACGCCAGAATCACTTCTCTGGCAACTGCAAGACCACGGCATCCCTTATCGCGAACAAGAGCGCATCGTGCGTATCAATCGCAATACCGAAGTCAGCTACCCTTGCTTTAGCTTTGTTGCTAACGACGTGCCCGTCAGCATCACCGTTTTCCCAGATAGCCGCCCACGTCCGCGTCCCTGTGATATCGACGGCAGTCCCTTACCTCGGATTAAGCAGGGTAAACATTAAACCCACCAAAGCGATAGCCAAGGCACCCACGTAATCAGCAACACCGCACCAAGCAGCAACAAGAAAAACGGAATTGAGGCGCGATACAGTGTCATCACCGGCTTATTGAAGCGATAGCTCGCAATAAACAAATTCATTCCAACGGGCGGTGTGAAATAGCCCAGCTGCATATTCGCCAAAAACACAATGCCAAGATGCACCGGATGAATACCGTAACCCACGGCAATAGGCAGAATAATTGGCACCACAATCACTAATGCGGAAAAGATATCCAACAGCATGCCAAGCAGCAGCAAGAAGATAGTCAGCGCCAGCAAGAACGTGCTCGGGCTATGAATCCAGCTGCGAATCCATTCAAATAACTGCTGCGGAATTTCAGCATCAATCAACACATTGGTCGACGCTAGCGACACCGCTAAAATCACCATAATGCCACCCACTAAAGTCATGGACTCACGCATCACGGCCGGCAGCTGGCGCAAGGTGATTTCACGCTTGATAACAACATGCACAACTAGAACATAAGCCGCGGCAACCGCAGCGGCTTCAGAGACGGCTAAAAAGCCCCCATAAATACCACCCAAAACCAATACTGGCAGCGGCAATTCAGGCCACGCCGCTTTTACTGCCGCAGCAGCCTCTGATGCAGAGAATGTCTTTTCTTCGCGGGGTAAGCGACGGCCTTGCCAGACACAATAACCACCCAATACCAACATCATCAAAGCACCGGGCAGCAAGCCGGCACGAAACAGGTCGTCGATATTTACCGGCGTATCCAATGACATTTGTTGCGCCACAACGCCATAAAGAATTAACGGTAAAGAAGGTGCAAACAGCAGACCAAGACTACCCGCCGAGGTAATCAAACCAAGGCCAAACTTTTCCGGGTAATGCGCTTCTCGCATCGCCGGGTACAGCAGCGCCCCGAGCGCCACAATGGTCACGCCGGAGGCGCCAGTGAACGCGGTAAAAAAAGCACAAACGGCAACAGCAACCATCGCTAGGCCACCCGGCAACCAGCCAAGCAAGGCGTTACTTAACGCTACTAAACGCTGGGGCGCTTTACTTTCACCCAACACATAGCCGGTAAAGGTAAACAACGGAATCGCCAGCAAAACCGGCATTTCAGCAAGGCGATAAATCTCAACTGCGATCGCCAGCAACTCAATATCGGCCTGCCAGTAACCGTAGAGCGCAGAGGCCGCAATAATCGCAAACAAAGGCACGCCGGCTATCGCCAACGCCAACAATGGCAAGGATGACAAGCCCATTACGAGCGCTCCTCTTTATGCAGCGGTAACAACGCGACTAAAACAAAACGCAAAGTCATCAAGCCAAAGCTATAAGGGATGACGGTTTGAAAGGCCCAAGTAGGCAGCCCCAGCACACCTGGGGTCGGGAATTCTTTCTCAAGCAAAACAAACTGATAGGAATACCAAGCCACTAAACCACAGACAACAGCAGCAGCCACATTGGCCACCCTCGCCAAATGCAGCTTGGCATTACCCTTTAGAACGGGCTCCAGCACATCAATCGTGATGTGCCTGCCAGTACGCGCAGCCGCAGCCGCACCTAGCAGGCCCAACCACAGCACTTCCACACGTAAGACAGGGTCAATCCAAGTAAGCGAGGTATCGGCAAAATTGCGCAATAAAATTTGCAGCACCGCCAAACCAATCATGCTGCCTAACAAGGCAGCAAGCAGAGCATCTTCTAGCTGATGCAACCGCTTTAGCAACATCGACATACGCTATTGCGTGGCGCGATAGCGCTCTAACTCGTCACGCAAACGCACTAAGGTTTCAGGGTTATAAGCACCCGCATTACCGGCGTCGACCAAGGTACGTTCTGTGGCCGCTTGCCAATTCATAACATCGTCAGCATCCAACGGCACAAACTCCACACCTTGGTTTTTAAGGGCATCAATCGCGTTATCAGCACCGGCCCAAGTGTCAGCATCAATTTGGTCGTAGACCTTGGCCCAAACAGTTTTCACGGTTTTTTGGTCAGCCGGCGTGAGCTTTTTCCAAGCCTTAGTACCAATGGCCAACCAACCCGCCAAATAGCCAAGCGGATAATCCGTCACATACTTAATTTGGGTATACCACTGCAAGGCGATAGCGCCCGCAGGCGAAGTGCCCGCTGTATCGATCAGGCCAGTTTGCAGGCCGGTGTACACATCGCCTAAGCCCAGTGGCACACCGTTACCACCAATCTCTTTAATGGCTGACTCAACCAGTTTGTCGCCTTGCGGCAACCAAAGCTTTTTGCCCTGCACATCAGCCATGCGTCGAATCGGCTGCTGGCTCATTAAGTAAGCAAAGCCGCCCGTAGCCAAGCCCATTGGCACCATGCCCTTTTGCTCTAAACCGGCAAAAATTTCTGCATCAAACTTGCTACGAACATGGTCCACTTCAGCTTTGTTTTTTAGCAAAAACGGCAAGCTGTAAATCTGCGCATCTGGGTATAAATCAGCCATTGTGCCGCTAGTGAAAGCACCGCCGTGCAACTGCCCAATACGCATTTTGCGCATCACGCTAGCATCGTTCCCCATCACGCCACCCGGGTAAAATTTGAATTTCACCCGGCCTTCTGTGAGCGCTTCAATTTCTTTGCCACCGGCACGCATCGCCTGCATTTGCGACGTACCGTCTGGTAACAATGTGGCAATTTTTAGGGTCACCGCATGGCTAGGCAAACTAAAGCAAAGTGCCACGGCTGCAATTAATAACTGTTTCATCTTTTCCCCATACAGCAGCTCCGCTGCTGGCCCAATTTAAGGGCTTTTGTCTTAAAAATATTCTTTGCCGCTTTCCAGTAGCTCGGCGGCTTTTTCTTTCGCCAGCACATTCGTCAGCGTTAGAGACGGTGCTTCACCATCTGCCGCTAATACTTGTTCCAGCAGACGGTCGTGCAGCTCTTGGTCAAAAACCAAGCGCGCGTAATACTCGGCATACAAGGCTTTGGCCATTAAGTTGTACGCGGCTGACACTTCAATCGCTTTTTCAAAGTGCGCACGAGCCACCTCCGGCTTTCCACCTAACGCTGGCGGTACTTGGCTAGCCAAAACGCCCCGGTAAATCCAAGGGTTACCATTATCTAACGCTGGTTTTAGGGCGGTAACGCGTTCCAACATGGCTTCAACCTTAGGTAAGGCGGCAATGGCATTAAAGTCACCACTATGCGTTTGGATCCAGCTCACTACCGCCGTGGCGTAGCCATAAACCCATTTCACATCGTCGTCATCAAGCTTTTGTAGCTCGGCACGAAACGCATTCACGCCTTGCTTTTCAGCTTCACAAAGCCTTCTTAACTCTTGGCAGAATGCTTTGTGGGCGTAATCTCTTGCCGTTGTTGTATGCAACTTGGCACGTTCAGGGTCATCAACGAAGTTTCCACCATAAGCGCCATAAAGCCCTGCGGCAGCAAGCAACAAGGTTTCGCTCTGTGGGTCACGCGCCAACAAGCCATCGACGATCAGAATATAGGTCGGTAAACCTTCTGCCACCAACTGCGGGTCACGCTGGTTCTGCACGCCTTGATTCAGGCCATCTGCAATCCCGCCGGTAATCGAACAGGCCGTTGCCAACAAAATCAGCGCCATTGCAACCAAACGTAATGGCTGTTTTTTATTCTTCATAATCGGTTTTACCCCTAATTAGGCCGCGCATTTTACCTAAGCTCGCGAACAGGAACTAGGCCGCCTCTAATTAGGTTCCAGCGCTTGTTTTGACTTGGTTATGCGTAACAGTTCCCGGTCTAGGGAATATGCGGTCAAAATCGCCATACTTAAAAACAACAACAGCGCTGGCGCTAAGCCAATGGCCATTTGCACCCCTTGCAAGGCATCAGCCGCTTGTGTGCCGCCGCCTTCCACAAAACCAAACAGCTCTAACACCAGCGCCGCCAAGAACGCACCGCTGGCGATGCCCACTTTTTCATTAGCTATCCATACGCCCGTGAATAAGCCTTCGCGATTTAAGCCGCTTTGCCTTCTATCTAAGGCAATCACATCCGGCATCATCGCAAATGGGTAGAGCTGAATGGCGCCCATACCTGTTCCCATTAAGGTGATGATGACTAGGATTACGGCTACCGACGGCGCATCGCCTGTAAAAAACAGTGCCGCGCAACCTAGCGCATAAATAGCAACACCTACCATCAAGCCACGATGCTTACCTACGCGTTGTGACCAGCGGTTCCAAAGCGGAATAGAAAGTAATGACGGCACTAAGTGACAAAGAAACAATGCCGTTACTAGTTCGCCTTCTCGCTCCAGAATATGCGCGACATAAAACGGCACCGTCGCCATCAGGCAGTTGCCACCCACCATCATCAACATATACGCCAACATGAGCACTTTAAAAGGTCGATTTCTTAGGGCAATTTTTAACGCTTGCCAACCTGCCGACTGAGAAGGCTGCCATTCACGACGCGGCAAGTTTGCCGTGGCAAAGAACGTAAACAGCATCACCACAAACATCACACCGCCCAATACCGAGGCCATTAGCGCATGGCCATCGCGGCCACCGCCACCTTCGGCGATCAGTAGCGGCGCCAAGCCGCCACCCACCATGATGCCAATCACCACAAAAGCCATGCGCCAAGACAAAATTTTGGTGCGCTCGTGATAGTTATTCGTCATTTCGGCAGGCATCGACACGTACGGCACCACATACACCGTGAAGCATGTTGCTGCCAACATGTACCACCCCATTACCCAAGCAAAGCGGCTTTGCCAGGTGTCGTAATCAGGCACTGAAAACACCATTGAAAAGGCCAATGGCATAGTGAAAGCACCCAACAACATCCACGGGCGACGGCGCCCCCAGCGCGACTGAGTGCGATCAGAGATATACCCCATAAGCGGGTCGGTAATAACGTCCCAGAGCTTGGGCAACAGCATCGCCGCGCCTGCCCACGCAGGACTCACACCCAAGGTTTGGGTCATAAAAAACAGCAACACCAAGGCTGGCACGGTATTAAACATCGCGCTGGCCACAGAGCCCACACCATAGGCGGCAAGCTGCTGGTGACTTAATTGAGAACGGCGCTGAATAGCGCCGTTATTGAGAGTGCTTTGCGACATAATCAGCAGCCTAGCACAGTCGTTTTTTTAGTTAAGCCGCCGGCGTGAATAGCTCGTTAAAGTATTCTGTGAGCGCGGCTTTAGTTAGCTCATTTGGCATCACATTCAGCATCTGATTGAGCCCAGCAAGGCGATCTGGCACACCATCACTGGTCATTCCAAACTGCGACATCAACGCTGTAAAACCAGGGCCACGCAACATTTCTGGCTGAATGTTATCTAGCATCGCCAGCATTGCTTCCGGCGGGGCCGAGTTATCCAGTTTTTTGGCTGCGGCTACCGACTCTTTTAAGCACTTAAGAAAATCATCAACGTTTTCCAGTACTGCCTGTGCGATTGAAAGATGCACGTTTTCCTTGCTGCCGTTGTAACCAAGCTGCGGCTGAATAATCCAATCTCGCGTTTTCATCTCATCCACCAAGTGGAAGACATTGAACTCGTCGGTAGTAAACGCAATTAGGCACATTTCTGGCGTGCCCATTATTTGCAGCTCAGGAATCTCTTTCAAACCTGCCAAAATCTTGTCGCTCGCATCCATGGTGCGACTGATTAGGCGTTGATAACCCGCTTCACCTAAGTAATTCATTACTGCCCAACAGGCAGCAACCGGGCCGCCTGACTTGGTCGACTGAATCGTGGTGTTAATAACGGTGTAACCGGTCCACTGTGAACAGGTAAAAATCTGATGACGACGAATATCGCGATTCTTATGCAAGATGACCGAAGCGCCCTTAGGACAATAGCCATACTTATGCCAATCCATAGAAATAGACGTTACGCCCGGCACAGAAAAATCGAACGGCGTTACTTCACGCCCCATGCGACGCATCCAGCCCAATACGAAGGCGCCAATACAGCCATCAACATGAAAACAAACCTCATGTTTTAAGGCAATTTGGCCGATGGCTTCGATCGGATCGGTGACGCCGTGCGCGTATGACACCGCAGACCCCACGACCAGAACCGTGTTTTCGTCTACAGCCTCTTCAATTTTTTCAGGTATGGCCTTAAAAGAAACAGGATCCACCTCAACCAAACGCAACTCCATATCGAAGTAATGCGCAGCTTTATGGAAGGCCGCATGTCCTGTTACCGGCAATACCAAATTTGGTTTACCGGTTATGCGTTTGGTTTCGCGAATATAGTCACGCGCCGCCTTTACAGCCAGCATGCAACTTTCAGTACCACCGCTAGTGAAGGTACCACCTCAATTTTAGTATACATGAAAATGCGAAATAGAGGTTGCGACAATTTCATTTTCAAAACGAGTCAAAATCGGCGTTTGCGTTGGATCTAGAC
>JAPPPA010000002.1 GCA_028817755.1 Gammaproteobacteria bacterium
GTGCGGCATCAATCAGTTTTTGTTTGCCTTCTGCGTATGCCATACGGTTGTCTTTTTTGCTGCGCGCAATATGCGGCCCATTATGCGGATAGCCGCTTCCTCTTGCACGGGTTTAGACCTAGCCCGCTGACGATGTTTATAATGGCGACAAAAGTATACATGTGTATGCATTTACATTCGTCGCCAGCTTGTCTGTAATGGCGACCTGAAAACACATTCTGACCTTAGCGAGTTTTTTATGTCTCAAGACACCGTGAGCTTATTGGATATTGCCAAAAACTTTGTAAAAGCCGCGCCACATGCGCCACAAGCTGGCATGGCGACGATTAAAGCCTTAACTCTTGGCAAAGAAAAGCAGGACTCAATCGGTGCCTTGCTAGAAAAGCAGGCGAAAGAAAATCCCACCAACACGGCTATTCGGTATTTAGATCAATCTTATAGTTATGCCGAGTTCAACCAAGCGGCCAACCGTTACGCTCACTATTTAACGCAGATAGGTATTCGTTCTGGTGATGCTGTTGCCGTGTTTATGGAAAATCGCCCCGAAGTTTTGATGGCGGTTGCCGGTATCGTCAAACTCGGCGCGATTGCCAGCATGATTAATACCAGCCAGCGTGGCGATGTGCTCAAACACAGTCTTACGCTGGTGAATGCCAAGCGTGTCATTGTGGGCGAAGAGTTGGTCGAGCCAATTCAGGAAGTGGCGCCTTTGATTGGTGAGCACTTTGCCACTCAATGCCTATTTATTCGTGAGTATGAAGATACGGCTTTGCCAGAAAGCATGGTCGACCTAGATCAAGAGTTAGCACATCAACCCGTGCACAACCCATCTACAACATCTCGCGTATTGCTTGGGCAACCGGCGTATTACATTTTTACCTCTGGCACCACGGGCTTACCTAAAGCTTCTGTGATGAGCCATATTCGCTGGATGCGTGCGCAATACGGCCTTGGCCAAGCCGCGATGTATATGCAGCCTGAAGACGTGATGTATTGCTCGCTGCCGTTGTATCACAACAACGCCTTAACGCTTTGCTGGGGCTCTGCGATGGGCTCTGGCGCTACGTTGGCTATTGCGCGTAAATTTAGCGCCAGCCGTTTTTGGGATGACGTGCGTAAATACAACGCCACGGCGTTCTGCTACATCGGCGAGCTTTGCCGCTACCTGCTAGCGCAGCCCGCTAAAGAAAATGACCAAGATCACAACATTCGCGTGTGCATGGGTAATGGCTTGCGCCCAGAAATTTGGGATGAGTTTAAGAGCCGCTTTGGCATCAACCGTATTAACGAATTTTATGGCGCATCGGAAAGCAATATCGCTTTCACCAATGCCTTTAATGTTGACCGAACTGCCGGCTTTTGCCCGCTGTCATTCGCGGTAGTGGAATACGACATTGATGCTGATGAGCCAGTTAAAAATGAAAAAGGCTTCCTCAATAAAGTGAAAGCTGGTGGCACTGGCCTGTTGATTTCAGAAGTTACCGAGAAAATGTCGTTTGACGGCTATACCGACAAATCTGCCAGCGCCTCCAAGCTGATGCGTGATGTATTCAAAAAAGGTGATTGTTACTTCAACACCGGTGACCTTGTTCGCAATCAAGGCTACAAACACATTGCCTTTGTCGATCGCCTAGGCGACACCTTCCGTTGGAAAGGTGAGAACGTGGCGACAACCGAAGTTGAAGGTGCGGTAGGTGATTGGGCACAGGTAGAAACCGGCTGCGTATATGGCGTGGAAGTACCAGGTGCAGACGGCCGTGCCGGTATGGCCGCGATTACGCCAAACTGCGAGTTAAAGGATTTTGATTTCAACGGCTTTATTGAGCATTTGAATAAAGCTTTGCCAAGCTATGCGGTACCGCAATACCTACGCTTCCGCGAGGCACAAGAAGTGACCGGCACCTTCAAATTCCGCAAAGTGGAATTGAAGAAACAGGGTTTTGATCCAGTCGCCTGTGGCGAGCCTGTATTTGCCTTAGAAAAAGGCCAATACGTAGAGATCGCCGCTTAATGGAATACCTATTCGCTTACGGCTTACTGCGAGGGGAGTTTGAATCGCCGGTCGCAGACCTTATGGCGCAATACGCGCAGAAAGCTGGTCCAGCAAAGCTGCATGCGCAGATTTACGATATCGGCGGCTACCCAGGCGTGATTGCACCGTATACCGACAATCACATTGTCTTGGGCGAGCTATTCGAAATCGCCAATTCTGATGGCTTGTGGGAACGCCTAGATGCCTTTGAAGGCATTAGCCCCGAACATGAACAGCCGCATGAATACGTGCGTAAGCTGACCAAAGTGACGCGAGACGATGGCAGCGAAGTACAGGCGTGGGTGTACTGGTACAACTGGCCGGTAGACGACAAACCTCGTATTTGCTCTGGCGATTACCTGCAACGTATTGCCGTGCTTGGCACCTACGGCCGGAACGTCGACTAATGCCACAGTTCCAAACCCGCGACGGCGCCACGCTGCATTATTACGATGTTGGCAAAGGCCCGCTCTGCATTATGTTGCACGGGTTTGGTATGTCTTCCGAGCTATGGCTGCCATTAGTCGCGCCGTTGCTGCGTAAGCATCGTTTTGTACTGCTAAGTCAGCGGGGTTTTGGCCGTTCACATAGCCAGTCTTTCGATCAAGACTGCATCATGGCGCAATTGGCAGATGACCTAGGTGACCTGCTTAATCACCTTGATGTAAAGCAGTGCCATCTAGCGGGTTATTCGATGGGTGCTTGCGCCAGCATGCAATACCTAACGAAATACACCGACCCGCGTATTAAAGGCTACTTGCATGTCGACCAGGCTGCCTGCATCAGTAATAAAGACGATTGGAAGTGGGGCGTATTTGGCCCCGAACATGAGCGCTGGATGACTGACTTGGACGACCTGCTTAGCGCGATAGCCCCAGTTCCTGCCGATGCGGCGTTTGCTGACTTACCAAAAGCTTTACGCCAGCAAGTCTGTACCGCGTTCTCAGATTTCTTCGAGGTTGCTGCGCATAAGCGCTGGTTACGCTGGGGGAGCCGAGCCGTAAAAGTGCAGGCACTTGCTACCACCATGTTACCCACGCACAACTGGCGCGTTTATCTACATTGCATGAAGGCTTATGCCACGCAGCAATATGATTACCGTGATGCTTTAGCGCCTGTGAATGTGCCGATCTGGAATTTTGTCGGTGACCAGTCGCGTATGTATGACGCGACGGGGCAGTTGAAATTACAAGAAATGGTGGCCGGGCCGGTTACCAATGTGCATTTTCAAGAATGTGGACATGCCTTGCCGTTTGAAGCGCCACGGCGGTTTACAAGGAAGTTGGGG
>JAPPPA010000163.1 GCA_028817755.1 Gammaproteobacteria bacterium
CTACCAGCTTTATGAAAACGATAAAGCGACCCAAAAACTTTGTGCGGCCGATGCCAAAGGTCTGAATATTTCTCAAACCGACTACGATGCGATAGCAGGCATGCTGGTTATGTTGGCAGACCTAAGCAACAAAATGGGCGGTGGCATGATGCAAACGGCTATTAGCCCCGAAGATATTGATGGTATTCCAGTGAGTACCGGTGAAAGCCAAACTAACCGCCTCACCAAGTTACACAAAGTAGATGGCAAGCAATTAGATGCTGGGCGATTTGTGGTGCCCGCGGGTTATGTGGAAACGCAACCTCAGTAGCCTTGGTAAGCCCGCCATAGATCGGGCAAATCGACCACATAGATAACGATAACTTGCACCAGCACGGCGCGCATTGCACAATCGCGCCCCTTAACTTTTGCGTCCCTGTGCAAATCGGCTTCGTTTTTAGTCTAAAACGGCGGCTGGACACCGGATTTTTATAACCATCGACGTGGAGATGACCATGCCGATTACCGTTGCGGTACCTAAAGAAACGCTAGAAGGCGAAAAGCGTGTTGCGCTTGTGCCTTCAGTTGCTGGCAAGCTTGCTAGTAAGGGCGTTAACATTTTAATTGAGGCCGGCGCTGGAGAAGGCATTGCAATGCCAGATTCGGCTTACACCGATGCTCACGAAAACGTAAAACTCGGCACGGCCGAAGAAGTTTTTGCGGCAGACATCGTGCTTAAAGTTGCGCCTCCTTCAGCTGATGAAATTGCCAAGTTAAAAGATGGCAACATCGTTATTTCTTTCATGCAAGCGCACAACCGCTTGGATGAAACCAAAGCGTTAGCGGCTAAAAACAGCACTGCGTTTGGTATGGAATACATCCCGCGTACCTCTCGTGCGCAGTACATGGATGCGCTGTCTTCACAAGCCAACGTGGCTGGCTACAAAGCTGTATTGATCGGCGCTAGCAAGATCGGCCGTTTCCTACCGATGTTGACCACCGCGGCGGGCACCATTCGCCCAGCGACTGCGTTGATTATTGGTGCCGGTGTTGCCGGTCTACAAGCGATTGGTACCGCGCGTCGCCTAGGTGCGATTGTGGAAGGTTACGACGTACGTAAAGCGACTGCCGAGCAGGTTGAGTCTTTAGGTGCGAAGTTCGTAGACGTGGGCGTTTATGCCGACGGCGAAGGCGGTTACGCCCGCGAGCTAACCGAAGACGAAATCGCCCAACAGCGTGAAGTGCTAGCGCAACACGTTGCTAAATGTGACTTGCTAGTAACTACCGCGGCGATTCCTGGTCGTCCAGCGCCGAAGATCATTTTCAAAGACATGATCGACAACATGAAGCCGGGTGCGGTAATTGTTGATATCGCGGCTGAGACTGGCGGTAACACCGAGCTAACCGAAGCTGGCAAAGATGTTGTGTACAACAACGTCACCATCTGCGGCCCAACCAACTTGGCCTCTTCAATGGCTGAGCATGCTTCTGAAATGTATTCCAAGAACCTCGAGAACCTACTCGACATCATGGTTGCAGAAGGTGAAGTTGCCCTGGATTGGGAAGACGAAATCATCGCTGGCTGCTGCCTAACTCACGAAGGTGAAGTTAAGCACGCTCCTACTAAAGCATTACTAGAGGGCTAAACCATGATCGAAGGAATGGTTGCACTTTATATCTTCATGTTGGCCGGTTTTACCGGTTACGAAGTAATTGCCAAAGTACCGGCAATTCTTCACACCCCGCTAATGTCTGGTTCGAACTTTGTACACGGCATTGTATTGGTAGGTGCGATGGTGGCCTTGGGTCACGCTGACAGCCTACTTGGCCAAATCATCGGTGTAATTGGCGTGGCGCTTGGCGCTGGCAACGCTGCCGGTGGTTACGTTGTGACTGACCGCATGCTTGACATGTTCAAGTCCAGCAAAGACTAAGGCGAGGGAATCATGGATATCATTAAATTATTGGTAGACGTTAGCTACTTCGCGGCGATCTTCCTATTCATTATGGGCCTGAAGCGTATGGCCCACCCAAAGACTGCCGCCTCAGGTATTAAATGGGCCGGCGCAGGTATGATCGTGGCCACCTTGGCTACTTTCGCGTACCCAGGCGTTATTGATAACACCACTAACCTTATTCTGATCATTGCGGGCACCTTGGTAGGTACCGTATTGGCATGGGTAACGGGTAAGCGTGTTGAAATGACCGACATGCCGCAAATGATCGCGCTGTATAACGGTATGGGCGGTGGTGCTGCGGGCGCTATCTCAGCTATCGAACTATTCAAAGGTGGCGAGCACGCCCCTGTGATCATGGTTCTTGCGGTGTTGGGTGGCATCATCGGTACGGTTTCGTTCTCAGGCTCTCTAATTGCTTGGGCGAAACTTGATGGTCGTATCAAAGGCGTATTGCGCTTCAAAGGCATTCAAGCCTTTAACGGTCTAACCTTCCTTGCCACCTTGGCTTTGGGTGGTTACATCGCTTTTGCTCATGGCGACGCGACTGTTGTTACCATCTTCTTCGTGCTTGCGCTGTTCTTTGGTGTGATGATGACCTTGCCTATCGGCGGCGCCGATATGCCTGTGGTTATCTCGCTTTACAACGCATTCACCGGTTTGGCGGTAGCGTTTGAAGGTTTTGTGCTTGGCAACCCTGCGATGATTATCGCCGGTACCATCGTAGGTTCCGCAGGTTCACTGCTAACCGCGTTGATGGCCGACGCCATGAATCGCTCAGTAGCCAACGTACTGTTCTCGAACTTCGGTGAAGCAGGCAGCGGCGAAGCGGCCGAATACGATGGCGAGATGAAATCTATCGACGGCGCTGATGCAGCGATCCAAATGGCTTACGCTGAGAAAGTGATCATCGTGCCAGGTTACGGTATGGCGGTTGCGCAGGCGCAGCACAAGATTTGGGAACTGGTACAAGTACTGCGTGAAAAAGGCGTAACCGTTAAGTTCGCTATTCACCCAGTAGCCGGTCGTATGCCGGGTCACATGAACGTATTGCTTGCCGAAGCTGGCGTGCCTTACGACATCATTTATGACTTGGATGAAATCAACAACGAATTCGCTACCGCTGACGTAGCGATGGTTATCGGCGCGAACGACGTAGTTAACCCTGTTGCTAAAGACGACCCAAGCAGCCCGATTTACGGCATGCCAGTACTGAATGTAGACGAAGCTAAGAACGTGATCATCGTTAAACGTGGTCAAGGTGCAGGCTTCTCTGGTATTCAGAACAAGCTGTTCTTCTTGGACAACAGCCGCATGCTTTACGGTGATGCTCAAGAGGTTGCTAACAACCTGATTGCTCAAGCTAAAGAATTCTAAATTTAGTTAAAAGCAGTTTATAAAAGGCGCTCCGAGTTTCTCGGGGCGCCTTTTTATTTGCGCAAGAGTTATTTAAGGCAAATAAAACTATTATTTAATTATTTCTCCGTTCCGGTATTATCCACCTCCTGAGCCTTTTGGCTTTGAGTTGCACAGCACTTAAATTTGGGGAAAAACATGACTCTTTCAAACCGTATGCGCCAAGGCGCATTGGTCGCGGTTGTTGCGGCCTTTACTGCTGGTTGTGCCAGCACCGGATCATCAAATTCAGACCTTGAAGCTCGTATTGCCAAGCTTCAACAGGAAAACGAAGCACTGCGTGACGCTGTAGTAGCGACTAGCGCTCAAGGTGGTTCTGCTCCAGCGTCGTCGTCTAACGGCACAGCCGATCTACCGCCAAACGCTAAAGCCGGTGAGTGTTATGCACGCGTGCTTGAGCCTGCCGTTTATGAAACCCGTACTGAAACCATTACCGTTCGTGAAGCGTCTGAGCGCGTTGAGCTAACCGACCCGGTTTACGAGTGGGTTGAGAAAGAAGTGGTTGTTAAAGAAGCTTGGGAAGAAGTGGTTGAAGTCACCCCAGCTGAGTATGGTTCGGTTGAAGAAACCGTAATCGTTAAAGAAGCTACTGAAAAGCTAGAAATCGTAGAAGCGGTTTACGAAGATCAAACCGAAGAAGTATTGGTTAAGCCTGCGTACACCACTTGGAAGCAAGGCCGTGGTCCAATTGAGCGTATCGACCACGCGACCGGCGAAATCATGTGCTTAGTAGAAATTCCTGCAGAGTACAAAACCGTTACTCGTACGGTATTGGTTACTCCAGAGACAACTACTCGCACTGTCATTCCGGCTGAAACTGAAGTGGTTACGCGTCGTGTAATGACTAAAGCGCCAGAAGTTAAGCGCGTTACCCACCCTGCTGAAACCAAAATCATCAAGGTTAAGCAGCTAGTTAAAGGTCCAGAAGAAGTTCGTATTCCTGTTCCGGCTGAAACCAAGACTATTACTCAAGAGTACAAAGTGAGTGATGGCGAGCTGCGCTGGCGCACCGTGCTTTGCGAAACCAACATCACTGGTGATGTGGTTAAGCAGCTACAAGCCGCGCTTAAGCGTGAAGGTTACGACCCAGTTTGGATCGATGGCGTTTACGGCGACAAGACTCGTCAAGCTGTAACTCAGTATCAAAAAGACAACGGCATGGCTTCTGGTGGTTTGACTTTCGAAACCCTAGATAAGCTAGGTGTTGAATACCGCCGCGCTATTTAATCTTATAAATAGCTAAAGCGTTTAAAAGCCCGCGCCTATTTTAGGCGCGGGCTTTTTTATGTCACTTTGCAGGCAACGATGACCTGTACCGAGTTGGCGCCAGCATCTAATAAAGCTAAAGACAGCATTTGAGCGCTGCTGCCCGTGGTCATAACGTCATCGACAATGCCGACATTCAGCCCTTTAACAGTTCCGTTAACGGCAAAAGCACCCGTTAGGTTTTTCATACGTTGGTGGCGGTTTAGTCCTGATTGAGCCGCGGTGTCCCGTATACGTGAAGCGGCATGGGATATGGGAATGTCAGTTTCCGTGGTCAGCGCTGACGCCAATATAGCGGCTTGATTAAAGCCGCGTTCTTGCAGGCGCTTTTTGTAGAGTGGCATTGCAACAAGTACATCCGGTGGATTTTCTAGTATTGATGGGGCAGCTGCTTGTGCAAACGCCTGAGCGAGATCAAGACCAAGGCTTTTGTTGCCATCAAATTTAAACTGCTTGATCAGGGACGCGGTGGGCCAGCCCCATAACCAAGCTGCCGTGGTTGCTGAAAAAGCCGGCGTTTGCTCCGCGCAGCTCGGGCACTCAAGACTCTCTGGTGGTAATAACTCGGCGCAGCATGGGCACAATGATTGTGCTGCCGGGAATTGCGATAAGCACGGTTCGCAGATGTTATTTGGCCCCTTATGCTCTCGCTGGCATAGGTGGCAACGCCTAGTTAGGGCGCTAGCGGATAAACGCAAAAAACGTTGTAAACCTGTTTTTGGTTTTAGGTTTACAATGCCGTTCTTTATTTTCTGAATGCCGACCCAAAGCCTCATGCCAAACTGGACTCGTGACCAGGTTGAAGCGTTATACGCTCAGCCGTTTAATGACTTACTTTTTCAAGCGCAAACGGTACATCGCCAGCACTTTGACCCCAATCAAGTACAGGTTAGCACGCTGCTAAGTATTAAAACCGGTGCCTGCCCTGAGGACTGTGCTTATTGCCCGCAAAGCACCCGCTTTAATACCGGTTTAAAGAAAGAGCCGTTGATTGATGTGGAAGAAGTGCTTGCGAAAGCTAAGAAGGCCAAGGAAGCAGGCAGTACTCGCTTTTGTATGGGTGCAGCATGGCGTAGCCCTAAAGATCGAGACATTCCAAAATTGGTCGAAATGATTAATGGCGTTAAAGAAATGGGTATGGAAACCTGTATGACGCTTGGCATGTTGACTGAAAATCAGGCCGGCGAATTAGCAACGGCGGGTTTGGATTATTACAACCACAATCTCGATACCTCGCCTGAGTACTACAAAGAAATCATCACCACGCGTTGCTATCAAGACCGTCTGGATACGCTAGAGCATGTGCGTAATAGCGGCATGAAAATATGCAGCGGCGGTATTTTGGGTATGGGTGAAGGCCGCACCGATCGCATCGGCTTGTTAGTCGAGCTTGCCAATATGTCGGTGCCGCCAGAAAGCGTGCCGATTAATATGCTGGTTAAAGTGCAAGGCACGCCGTTGCAGGACGAGGACGACTTTGATCCTATCGAGTTTGTTCGTTGCATCGCGGTGGCGCGCATTTTGATGCCGAAGTCACATGTGCGTTTGTCTGCTGGGCGTGAAAACATGTCGGAAGAAATGCAGGCGTTGTGTTTCTCTGCTGGTGCTAACTCCATTTTTTACGGTGAGAAGCTGCTAACGACCGCTAATCCAGAAGCCGAAAAAGACAAAGCGTTATTCAAAAAGCTTGGTATTGAGCCGGAGCCGCTTAAACAGCCAACGCCGTTTAAAGAAATCCGCCTCGACCAAGTCGCGAATGCCTAATCCTTCCGCCGAAGCCCTTGCCGCGTTAAAAGCGGCGGGGCTTTATCGCAGTAACAAAACCTTGCAGCAGCGCAAAGGCCATCAGGCCGTGTTGCAAGGTCGCCCTGTGACCTTGTTTTGCAGCAATGACTACTTGGGTCTTTCGCAGCATCCGGACGTATCTGCGGCGATGCAAAAAGGCGTTGGGCAATGGGGTGCAGGCTCTGGGGCGGCGCATTTAATCAGTGGGCACTGCCAGCCGCATGAAGAGCTGGAGCAAGTGTTTGCTGAATTTATAGGCTATGAGGCGGCGCTGCTGTTTTCCACGGGTTATATGGCAAATTTGGCTGCCGTCACTACCTTTGCTGGGCGACGCGATACGGTGCTGCAAGACAAGCTCAATCATGCGAGCTTATTAGACGCCGCCAAGCTCGCGGGCGCTAAATTGGCGCGTTACCGACATGCGGATATAGACCATGCTAAAAGCAAATTGCCAGCCGCTTTAATGGCGAGCGACGGCGTATTTAGTATGGATGGTGATATTGCGCCGTTATCCGCGTTAGCAACTGCAGCGCAGCAGGCGAAAACCCCGTTGTTAATAGACGATGCCCATGGTTTTGGTGTGTTTGGTCCGCAAGGCCGCGGCAGTGTGGCTGCCGCTGGTTTAGGTAGTCAGGAAGTGCCGCTACTCATGTGTACGCTTGGTAAGGCTGCGGGTACGTTTGGCGCGGTGTTGCTCGGTTCTCGGGCCGATATTGAGTTATGTAGAAACTCGGCGCGCAGCTATATCTACACCACGGCTCTGCCGCCGGCGTTGATGGCGGCCTCGCTGGCGTCTTTGAAATTGATTCAGCAAGGCGATGCTTTGCGTGAGCGCCTACAGGCCAATATTCAGCAATTTAGACAAGGCGCGGCTCAGTTGGGTCTAGCGTTAATGCCTTCTGAGACCGCTATTCAACCTGCTTTGATGCCAGGCAATGAGAACGTGCTGGCTGCATCGCAGGCACTATTAGAAAAAGGCTTTTTGGTCACGGCCATTCGCAGCCCTACGGTTGCCAAAGGCGGCGAACGCCTGCGTATCACCTTGAGTGCCGACCATAACGCCGATGACATCAATCGCCTTTTGCAGGCACTAGAAACATTATGAAGCTACACGTTCAACATCACGGTAACCCTAGTAATCCGCCGCTTGCTTTGCTGCACGGCTGGGCGCTGCATGGCGATTTTTGGCCGGAATTGGTCGATGAGTTGGCACAGCATTACTACTGCTACAACATTGATTTGCCCGGCCACGGTCAAAGCGCTAGTGGCACATGGACACTGACGCAATTCAGTCAGACTTTGGCGCAAACCTTGCCGCCGCAGTGTGTGGTGTTGGGGTGGTCTTTGGGTGGTATTGCCGCTCAGCACTTTGCCTTGAATTATCCAATGCATTTAAAAGCGTTGGTGTTGGTGGCGAGCACGCCACGTTTTTTACGTGCGCCAGACTGGCCGCATGCCGCTAAGCATGATGCGTTTGATCAGTTGGCGAGTGATATGCATCAGCAGTTTGAAAAAACTGTGGGCGACTTTATGAAGCTCACGTTGCTTAGTGGGGAGCGCCCTAAAGTGCCGTGGCGTGAACTACAGCGTCGTGCTTTTCAGCACTCTGCGCCTGATGCCAAGTCCTTACAAAATGGTTTAAATATTTTGGCGGCAACGGATTTTCGCTTCCACGTAGAACGTATTTACGCGCCTACACTGTGCTTGTCTGGTAGTCATGACCGTTTAACGCCGCCGCAGGCCAGTGAGTTTATGGCGGAGAAAATCACCAAGGGTGAGTGGGTGAATATCCAAGGCGCGGGCCATGCGCCCTTTATGTCTCATCCCGAAGCCTTTCAACAAGCATTAATGCCGTGGCTAGCCAATCTCAGCTGAGCACCGTGTTGGTTGATAAGTCTCGCGTGGCGCAGAACTTTGGCGCTGCCGCTGCGAGCTATGATCAGCATGCTGCTTTGCAGCGAGATATAGCTGCCGAACTAAGAGAGCAGTGGCCGCAGTTGCCTGAAACGGCAGCGGTGATCGACTTGGGTTGTGGTACAGGCCGTGACAGCGAGTGGTTATCGCGGCAACACCAGCTGCACGCGGTGGATATTGCGCAGGGAATGCTAGAGGCGACTACGGCGCGTTGTCAGCAGTCGGTGCAAACGCATTGTCTGGATGTGTTGCAGTTGTCACAGTTACCCGTCACGGCGGAGGCGCTGTGGAGTAGTTGCATGTTGCAGTGGGCGACAGATATGCCTGCTGCAGCAGAGGCAATTGCGGCTGCATTGGCACCAAGTGGTCAAGTGGTCGCTGGCTTGTTTACGGCCGGGTCGTTAACCGAGCTCACGCAGGCTTGGGCGGCGGTAGATGATTTTCCGCATACCGTTTCTCTGCCAGATATTGAAAGCATCCGGCAGGCATTTGAGTCAGCAGGTTTTGAATTGCGCTGGGAAAAAACGCTTCACACCCAAGTGCATTTTGAAAACCTAGCGGCGGTGCGCGGCCATTTGCGTGGCTTGGGGGCGACTAACGCCCTACAGCAGCGCGCCAAGGGGCTAATGAGTCGCCAAAAATTGCAGCGTTTGAATAACGCTTTGGAAAGTTTTCGGCAGCCACAAGGTATTCCGATGACATGGAATGCCTGGCTATTTAAAGCGGAGAAAATACGATGAGTGCGTGGTTTGTAACAGGCACCGATACCGGTTGTGGCAAAACGGCCGTGTCCGTAGCGCTGGTAAAGGCTTTAAATAGCGTTGGTAATAGTTGTGGCTACAAACCCATCGCTGCGGGCTGTGAATATGTGGAAGGTAAATGGGCGAATGAAGATGCGCTGGCGTTACAGCAAGTGAGCCACCCACGGCCTGAATATGAGCAGGTAAACCCGTTCTCGCTTAAAGAAGCGATTGCGCCCCATATTGCGGCGAAAAACGAAGGCGTTGAGTTGCCAATGAGCGCGGTTAAGTCCGGTTTCGATACGCTGCAGGCGGCGTATGCCAACGTTGTGGTTGAAGGTGCAGGCGGCTGGTATGTGCCGTTGTCGCTAGAAGAAGATTTGTGGTTTTCAGATGTGCCTAAGCAATTGGGTTTGCCCATCATCATGGTGGTGGGCGTGAAGTTGGGTTGTATTAACCATGCCACGCTTACGGCCAAGGCGATCTTGGCAAGTGGCAATCGCCTCGTGGGTTGGGTGGCGAACGTGGTTGATCCGGCGATGGATGCGGAAAATGAAAACCTAAAAACCTTGCAGCATGTACTTAGCGATCAGCTGCAAGTGCCGCAAATCGCGCAATTTAATTACGAAGCGAGCGGCCAGCTGCCCCCGGAAAATATTCGATTAGATGCGCTAATGCACTAAAACTGGGCGGTTAACTTCATAAAACGGGGAACAAACACACAGAATAAGTTGTCCCGCGCGGCCCTGATAACTAGAATAGGCGGACTTTTGGGCCACTCCCCGTAGCGTTTACGGTGGTGGCCGCTGGGAGCAAGAGATTTTCGCCACTTCATAACGGAAGTGCCGAAGCCCTCTAAGTCATTCATTTTTAGCCAGGAGCACCACATGTCTTCAGCTTTTATGTCCCGTACTGGGGCGCTGATGAGCAAGCTCGCTATTGCAGCCAGCTTGGGCATGGTTAGCCAAGCCGCAACCGCCGAATACGCCTTGAATATGCCAGTAGGCGTAACTGAAATTAGTCGTGAAGTGTACGACCTGCACATGTTGGTGTTTTACGTCTGCTGTGTCATTGGCGCGGTAGTGTTTGGCGCAATGATTTATTCAATCATTGCTCACCGTAAGTCTAAAGGCGCGAAAGCCGCCAACTTCCACCACAGCACCGTGGTAGAAATTGTTTGGACTGCGATTCCGTTTGTTATTTTGATGGCCTTGGCGCTACCTGCTGCTAAAACGCTAGTGAAGATGGAAAACACCCGCGGCGCGGAAATGTCCATCAAAGTCACTGGCTACCAGTGGAAATGGCAGTACGAGTACATTGACGAAGATGTGAGCTTCTACAGCACCTTGTCGCAAGACTCTAACTTCGCGCGTCAGAAAAACTCAGGTGTTGATCTAGAAAGCGTTGATAACTACTTGCTAGACGTAGACAACCCATTGGTTGTGCCTACCGACACCAAGATCCGCTTGCTGCTAACTGCTGCTGATGTAATCCACGCTTGGTGGGTGCCAGACTTCGCGGTTAAGAAAGACGCGATTCCTGGTTACATCAACGAAACCTGGATGCAGATCGACGAGCCTGGCACTTACCGTGGTCAGTGTGCTGAGCTTTGTGGTCGCGACAACGGATTTATGCCAGTTGATGTTATCGCTAAAGAGCCAGCTGAATACCAGAAGTGGTTAGCTGAGCAAAAAGGCGAGACTGCATCTGTAGCAACCGAACAAAACGTTGCGCTTGCGCAATAAGCCCGACTTTAGGAGTTAATCAAGATGAGTCACGCAGAAGCACACGATCATCACCACGGTCCTGAGCCGGGTTTCATGCGTTGGTTGAAAACCACCAACCACAAAGACCTAGGTGCTCTATACCTTATGTTCTCACTGGCGATGTTTATCGTCGGTGGCCTTATGTCACTGGTTATCCGCGCTGAGCTATTCACGCCGGGCATGCAGTTTGTAGATCCTCAGTTCTTCAACAGCATGACCACCATGCACGCGCTGTTTATGATCTTTGGTGGCGTAATGCCGGCCTTTACTGGCCTTTCAAACTACCTCATTCCAATTCAGCTTGGCGCTCCAGATATGGCGCTGCCACGTATTAACAACATGGGCTTCTGGATTCTTCCAATCGCTTTCGGCATGTTGTTAAGCACGCTGTTCATGGAAGGCGGCGCTCCAGCTGGTGGTTGGACGCTATACCCACCGTTGTCTATGCAGACCGGTGACGCGATGCCGTTCCTTGTATTTTCAATTCACTTGATGGGTATCTCGTCAATCACTGGCGCTATCAACGTAATTGTGACCATTCTTAACCTGCGCGCACCTGGCATGGACCTAATGAAAATGCCACTGTTCTGCTGGACTTGGTTGATTACTGCTTTCCTATTGATTGCGGTAATGCCTGTTCTAGCCGGTGCGGTAACCATGCTGCTAACCGATAAGTACTTCGGTACTACCTTCTTCGCAGCAGCGGGTGGTGGTGACCCAGTGATGTTCCAGCACATCTTCTGGTTCTTCGGTCACCCTGAGGTATACATCATGATCTTGCCTGCCTTCGGCGTGGTATCTCAGATCATTCCTACCTTTGCTCGTAAGACACTATTTGGTTACAGCTCAATGGTTTACGCGACAGCGGCGATTGCGTTGGCCTCGGTCATCGTATGGGCTCACCACATGTTTGCCGTGGGCCTGCCAGTAGCAGCCGAACTGTTCTTTATGTTCGCGGCCAAGATGATTTCTGTGCCTACCGGTGTGAAAGTATTTAACTGGGTAGCAACCATGTGGCGTGGCAGCATGACCTTTGAGACACCAATGCTGTTCTCACTGGGTTTTGTAATCCTGTTCACCATCGGTGGCTTTTCTGGCCTAATGCTGGCGATGACTCCTGTTGACTTCCAGTACCACGATTCGTACTTCGTAGTAGCTCACTTCCACTATGTATTGGTGCCGGGTGCAGTATTCAGCTTGTTCGCAGCGGTTTACTACTGGCTACCTAAGTGGACCGGCACTATGTACAACGAGAAGCTAGGCAAGTTGCACTTCTGGTTGTCTACCATCTTTATTAACGTGTTGTTCTTCCCGCAGCACTTCCTAGGTCTAGCAGGTATGCCGCGTCGTATTCCTGACTACAGCCTTCAGTTCGCGGAATTCAACTTCATGAGCTCGGTTGGCGCGTTTGCCTTCTTCATCACTCAGTTCATCTTCTTGTACAACCTAATTACCACTTGCCGTGGTAAGTGGGAGAAGGCGACTGATCAAGTTTGGGAAGGCGCTAAAGGTGTTGAGTGGGAAATGCTTCCTTCTCCACTGCCGTACCACACCTTCGAGCAACAGCCAGACTTGTCTGACTACGAGCCACACCCTACTCACTAGGGCGTGGTACAGCGCTGGCTCCGCGTTTGTAGGGGCCAGCCTATCGTCGGATGTCTTATTGCCTCGGCACTAAGGCATCCCGCAATAGGCTTAGATCAACGTAAAGAGTAAGAAAACTGAGCGAAACCGCGAATCTCAAAAACGACACCCGCAATGCAACCCTGCGTTTAGTAGGCGCTGTGTTGGCGATGTTCGCTTTTGGTTATGCCCTCGTTCCTCTTTACGATCTGGTTTGTGAAATTACGGGCTATAACGGCCGCAACTCAGCAACTACAACGGTGGCTGATGTCAGTAGTTTCGAACCAGATGTGAGCCGGACAGTAAAAGTTGAGTTTGTGACCAGTGTTGGCACCGATTTGCCATGGAAATTCTGGACCACATCCAACAGCATTCAATTGCACCCGGGTGAAATGACCACCGTGCAGTTTTATGCCACGAACAAGGCGACAGAAGCGCGTATTGGCCAAGCCATACCGGGAGTGTCGCCCACTGTTGCTTCAAAGTACTTCCGTAAAACGGAATGTTTCTGCTTTAACGAGCAGCCTTTTGAAGCCGGACAGACTCGGGAAATGCCGGTGACCTTTTTGGTCGATCCTGCACTTCCTGATGATGTAGATACAATTACTTTGTCGTACACGTTTTTTAAGGCGCCCGACAAAGGGTAGAAAAGTTAACTAGACCCAACCGGAAAAGGATACCGCCATGGCGCATTCCGCAGAAAATAACCAGGACATTTATTACGTCCCTCACGAAGGCAGCCTGTGGCCCGCCATTGCCATTGTTGGCATGTTCGGCACCACCGTTGGCGCTTCTATGATGATGAACGAAAGCAGCCTTGGCGCACCGCTAATGTATGCGGGTATTGCTGTACTGCTATTCATGTTCTACGGCTGGATTAAGCAAGTTGCTGGCGAAAGCATGAGCGGCCTATACAACAAGCGTATGGACCTTTCTTTCCGCTGGAGCATGGGCTGGTTTATCTTCTCTGAAGTGATGTTCTTCGCGGCCTTCTTTGGCGCGCTTTGGTACGCACGTGCTATTTCAATCCCGTTCATTGGTGGTGAAGGTAACAACCTAGCGACCAACTTGTTCCTATGGGACGGCTGGGAAGCGCATTGGCCAACCAATGGCCCAGCAGAATGGGGCGGCATCTTTCAAACTGTAGCGCCTTGGGGCGAATGGGGTCATGGCTTCAAAGAGTGGTTTAACCACAGCCTGCCGTTGGTTAACACCATGATTCTTCTAACTTCAGGCGTAACTCTTGAGTGGGCGCACCACCGCTTGCTACAAGGCAAGAATGGCCGCGCCGCTATCATGTTGGGTGTGACTTCTGCTCTAGGTGTGTGGTTCCTATACCTACAGGCTTCTGAGTACGCGCACGCTTACGCAGACCTTAACCTAACCCTAGAAAGTGGCATTTACGGTTCAACCTTCTACATGTTGACCGGCTTCCACGGCATGCACGTAACCCTAGGTACCATCATGTTGATCGTGATCACCATTCGTACCGCAATGGGTCACTTCAGCAAAGAGCAGCACTTCGGCTTCGAAGGTGTGGCTTGGTACTGGCACTTTGTTGACGTGGTATGGCTGGGTCTATTTATCTTTGTGTATATCCTTTAGAGGAAATACATAAGCTACAAAAAAGGCGCCGAAAGGCGCCTTTTTTGTTTCTAGGCAGTGTGACTTTATTGATTCAACATGCCCGAAAAGCCGGCATATAAAATCACCGCCATCGCTACCAATGAAAACGCCACGCGTTTCACCAGTGAACGAAATACACGGCGCTGATCGTCTTCGTCATCTTGGCTTTTCATCAAATGGCGAAAGCCAAAGCCCAAAGAAACAATTGCTGCGACTAACAGCAACACAATAATAATTTTGGCCGCGTTCCACTCAATCACGGTTTGCCCCTTCGGCTGTTTTACAATAGCGCCCAGTTTATGCCCACAGGCCCGTTGCCACCAGTGAAAACCTTGATTACGCCGTCACGAGTGATTGCCTCACTCATCATGTTGTCGCTGCTCGCGCTGTGTCTGCGTTTGGGCTTCTGGCAGTTAGAGCGGGCGGCAGAAAAGCAGCGAATTACCGATGCCGGTACGCAAAGTATTACCTTTGACGAAGCGGTAAAGGTTGCCGCTAAGAATGTTGATGCTACGTTTTGGCGTGTCACTGAGGTAACAGGTCGTTACTTAGATG
>JAPPPA010000308.1:0-5006 GCA_028817755.1 Gammaproteobacteria bacterium
TTATTAGCTTGGCCGGGCATCATGGGCGAGTTTATGCGCTTTATGCCGATTACTTTGATTTCGGTGTTGGGCGCTTCGTTATTAGTGGAATTGGTGTTTGTGCCGAATATGGGCGCGCTGGTATTCCGCAAACCGATTTCAGGCCGAGCGAAGAAAACGGATGAAAGCAGTGGTGGCTATCGCCATGTGCTTAAAGCTATTTTGCCTAACTCTGGCTGGGTAGTGATGGGGGCGGGCGGCTTTATGGTCGGCGCCTATGCCATCTTTGCGGTCGCCGGTAATGGTCTGGAATTTTTCCCGGAGGTTGAACCTCAGCGTCTTGCCGTAGAGGTTCGCAGCCCCGGTGATTTTGCGATTCACGAGAAACACCGTTTGGTACGCCAAGTAGAAGATGAGTTGCTGAAAATTGATGGCGTAAACAACGTGTTTACACGTATCGCTGATCGCTTTGATAACAACAGTGCGGGCACGATTGGTGTGTTGCAGCTGGAATTGGATGATTGGGACCGGCGTCCGCCAGCGGATGAAATTATTGAAGAAATTCGCGGGTTGATTGCGCCAATTATTGGGCTGGACGTAAAAATTGAAAAAGCCGAAGAGGGGCCGGCTGCCGGCAAGCCCATTAACGTACAAATTTTGGCGTTAACACATGCTCAGCTACATGAGGCAACCGAGCTATTGCTTGCGCGTATGGATGAGATTGGCGGGTTTACCGAAGTGGTGGACTCGCGGCCACCTCCCGGCATTGAGTGGCAGCTGCATGTGGATCGCGCTGAGGCTGCGCGTTACGGCGTTGATATTGCCACTGTCGGGCAAAACATTCAGTTGCTGACGCAGGGCATTAAGTTAGGCGAGTATCGCCCGGATGACTTAGATGATGAACTAGATATCCGTGCTCGTTTGCCGCGGGAGTCGCGTGACATTGAGTCTTTAGATCATGTGCAGGTATCAACAGCCAACGGCCAGATGTCACTGGGCGATTTTGTTCAACGTGAGGTTGAACCGCGTGTTTCAACCATTAATCGAGCCGACTCTAGTCGAGTGGTAACGGTAGAGTCAGAAGTGGCCCCCGGCATTCTGTCCGATCAGCAGCTGAGAGTATTGGCTGCGTCTTTAGCAGAGCGTCCACTGATTTATGCGAACGGTGAAACAGTAAGAGTGCGTTTCAAAGGTGAGAACGAAGACTTGCAGGAGTCGATGGTCTTTCTGAGCAAAGCATTCATCTTCGCCGTTGTATTAATGGCCGCGATTTTGCTCACGCAATTCAACAGTTTTTATCAATCCTTTGTAGTGATGTCTGCCGTGGTGTTCTCGACCGGCGGAGTGATGTTAGGGCTGGCCTTAGCAGGTAAACCGTTTGGCGTGGTGATGAGCGGCATTGGTGTAATTGCGTTGGCTGGCGTGGTCGTGAATAACAATATTGTGCTGATCGATGCCTATAACGAGCTGCGGCGAAAAGGTTATGGATTAGTTGATGCGGTTGTAGAAAGCGGCGCACAGCGTTTTCGCCCGGTTTTGCTCACAACCGCGACCACGGTATTGGGTTTGACCCCAATGGTGCTGCAAATGAACGTTGATCTTGTGAATAGAGCAGTCAGCTTCGGTGCGCCTTCTACTCAATATTGGTCACAGCTAGCAACCGCTTTAGCCGGTGGTTTGTTATTTGCAACGGCGCTTACATTGCTGGTGACGCCTTGTATGTTGGTACTGGGAGAGCGCCTGCGTTTGTTGTTAGGTATGCGCTTAAATGTAGAAGAAAACGAGGCGTCTCACGCGGCCCCTAACTTGGCAGAAAGCGAAACCGCCTAAATTTGGCGGCAGGGCCAGACACAAATGGCGCTGTGCGCAGTTGCTTTGTTGCCTTAATCACAACAAAATGCACGCCACATTTTTCGCGCGGCAGTTTTGCTAGCGCTTGGTAACACCAATCAACACAGGTTGCGTAGAGATGGCTAAAGCCACTGTTTTAGAGTTCAACAAACTTCCTTCGACTTTGCCGACTTTCTTTAAAGCGGCTACAGCAAAGAAAGCTGGCCTTAAAGCTGGCAAAACCATTCCGTCTATTACCGCTAAGGTAAAGAACTTACCGATCGACGCGAACAAGCTTCAGCGTTATCGCAAAGTGTGTGGGTTCCCTGGTGGTAAAGCCGTGCCAGCGCCGTTTTTGCATATTTATGCAGCGCCATTACACATGGCTTTGCTAACTTCGCCACAGTTTCCGTTGCAGTTGCTTGGTTTAGTACATATTCGCAATAGCATGACTCAGCATCGTCCAGTCATGGCGAACGAGAAGTTAAACATTACGGTGAAAATTGATGGCCACCGCGAAACACCACTAGGCTTTGAGTTCGACATCATTAGCCAAGTACATGTGGGTGAAGAGTTGGTTTGGGATAGCGTGAGCACCAACCTGTCTCGTAAATCTGGCGGTGGCAAAAAAGGCGGCAAGAAAGCACCACCTAAGTTTGCACCACTAAAAGCTAGCACGAAGTTTGCTATCCCTGCGGGCACAGGCCGTAAATACGGTGCCGTAGCAGGTGATGTAAACCCAATTCACTTGTTTGATGCAACGGCTAAAGCGTTCGGCTTTAAAAAGGCGATTATTCACGGCATGTGGACGCTAGCTAAGTCTGCGGCGGTTCTGGATTCGCAGCTGCCTCGTAAATTCCGTTACGACGTGGAATTTAAGTTGCCGATCTTTATGCCAGCTAAAGTTCAGATGCAGTACACCAATAGCAACGATGACATTACGTTGCGAGTGATGGATAGCAAAGGTGCTAAGCCACATATGAATGGCCATATTGAATTTCTTAGCTAAGCGCTAGGTGCTTCACAAAAAAAGCCGGGCATTGCCCGGCTTTTTTTATGGCTGTAAATAAATGTCGTAACGAATGGCCTTGCCTTCGTCACTAAAGCTCGGAGCTTGGCCCGCCAAATGCGGCGCGGAAGGTGGGCGTTTTACAATAATGCGCTTGCTGGCAAAGGCTTTTGCTACATTCAGTAAAGCGAGTTCTTCTTCTGCAGAGGCTGGTGTTTCGTGCTGCTGGAGTAATTGCGCTTCTTTAGTTACCGCTGCGCTTTTATTTCGCTCTGGAAACATGGGATCTAGGTAAACCACCTCAAACCTTAAGTTGCTTTCCCATGTTAAAGCATCGGTGTTTAGGTGTTGAATGCGGTTGGCGGTATCCTCAAAGCCGGTGTCTTTGGCGAAGTCGCTAAGGGCCTTTTGGGCGATGGTGTACAGCTCCTGGTTTCGCTCCAATGCGGTCACTTGGTAGCCGCAGCGGGCTAATATCAAACTGTCTTGTAGTAAGCCCGAGGTCATATCCAATATGACCCCGGTGCGCGCCGGCTTGCAGAGCTTCGCAAGGCGCTCGTGCTGGCCTTTTTTAAGCCGTTGCCAGTATGCGCCGCTTGTGTAGGAAAACGCTTGTTGCGAGATGTCTTTGTCGCTCATGCGCCTATTCTACGTGAGGAAACTGGCAGCAGAGCAGGGGATTTATGGCGCTGCCGCTATAGTTGCACGCGCTACCTCGCTTAGAATGCGGGCACAAATTTTCAGACCCATTACAACAGGAAATACTCAATGTCTGATCGCGTTTTACTCGATATCCGTGATGATGTCGCCTACGTAACCTTCAATCGCCCAGATAAGTACAACGGCCTTGACCGTGAAATGATGTTGGCGATGGTCGATACCGCTAAAAAGATCAAAAAAGATCGCAGTATCCGTGCCGTTATTTTGCAAGGTGAAGGCAAGGCCTTCTGCGCGGGCTTAGACTTTGCAAGCTGGAGTAAGACGCCAGCTAAATTGGCCGCTGCTTTCCTGAAGCCACGCCCTGGCACCACTAACTTGGTACAAGAAGTTGCATGGTGCTGGCGTAAGTTGTCTATACCAGTTATTGCCGTGACTCGTGGTCATTGTTTTGGTGGCGGTATTCAAATTGCTTTGGCTGCGGATTTTCGTTTCACCACGCCAGATTGTGAATTTTCAATCATGGAAATTAAGTGGGGCATGATTCCTGATATGACCGGCACCATTCCATTGCGTGAACTAACCAGCATGGATGTAGCAAAAGAACTCACCATGACCGGTCGAATCTTTAAGGGTAATGAGGCGATGGCGTTGGGCTTGGTGACTGGTGTGTCGGATGACCCGCTAAAAGACGCAGAAGAGCTTGTAGCGGCAATCAAAACGCGTTCCCCAGATGGTGTGTCTGCGGCAAAAGCGCTGTTCCATAAAACTTGGAGCGCGAGTGAGAGTAGTGCGCTTGGTACCGAGAGTATTATTCAGGCCAAAGTGTTGGCAGGTAAAAACCAGCGGATCGTGACCAAGGCTAATTTTGCTAAGAAACTGCCTAAGTTTATTACTCGCCAATTTGACTACTAGGCGCGAGTTGCTGAATTAGAAAGTGCCCGCTGATTGCGGGCATTTTTTTGCCCAGAGTTGGGGCAAAAAATTTAGGCAATAAAAAACCCAGCTAAAAAGCTGGGTTTTTTGAAGATGGCTCCCCGGGACGGGCTCGAACCGCCGACCTAGTGATTAACAGTCACCCGCTCTACCAACTGAGCTACCAGGGAATTGCGCTTCGGTTAGTCCCTCAGCGCGGCGCGTATATTAGGGAAACGCGCCTTGTGTGGCAAGGCCGAAAACAGCCTTTTTTCACTTTTTTTACGATTACCTAGTTCAGTGCCTATTTGGCAACGCAATCAGCAATGCGCTGGATGGCGTTTTGCAGGTTTTCCATGCTGGTAGCAAACGACAAACGCATGTGACCAGGTGTGCCGAAAGCTGAACCAGGCACCAGTGCAACACCGGCGTTTTCAATCAGGTATTCACCCAGCTGAAGGTCATCTTCGATACCGCCTAGGCGATCAATCACTTTCTGGAAAGAAGGGAAGGCGTAGAAGGTGCCGTCAGACTCAATGCACTCAACATCTGGAATAGCGTTTAGCGCTTCAACAACAAAGTCATGCCGCTCTTTAAATGCTTGCAACATATCTTT
>JAPPPA010000308.1:5016-14618 GCA_028817755.1 Gammaproteobacteria bacterium
CGCTCTTTGAACGCTTTAAGCATGTCTTTCACGCACTGTTGGTCGCCTTTAATGGCAGCCTCGGCAGCGTATTGTGAAATGGAAGTTGGGTTAGAGGTGCTTTGTGATTGCACCTTCTTCATGGCTTTGATTAGCCAAGCTGGGCCGCCCGCGTAGCCAATGCGCCAGCCAGTCATGCTGTAAGCCTTAGAAACGCCGTTCAGCACGATGGTGCGCTCGTATAGGTCTGGGCAAGCCATCAAGATGTTTACGAATGGCTCGTCCGCCCACCAGATGTGTTCGTACATGTCGTCAGTCGCAACCATCACCTGTGGGTGCTTGCGTAGTACTTCGCCTAGCGCTTCTAGTTCAGCGCGAGTGTAGGCTTTGCCTGATGGGTTAGATGGGCTGTTGATTGCCAGTAGGCGAGTCTTAGGTGTAATAGCCGCTTCTAGCTGCTCAGGGGTCAGCTTAAAGCCGCTGTCCATGTCGGTTTCAACAACGACAGGTTTGCCGCCCGCAACCAATACCATATCTGGGTAAGACACCCAGTAAGGTGCTGGAATGATGGCTTCGTCGCCGTCATTTAATAGCGCAAGTGCAAGGTTGAAGAAGCTTTGCTTGCCACCGCAAGACACCAAAATTTGGTCGGCCGCGTATTCATGGCCATTGTCTTGCTTGAACTTTTCTATAATGGCTTGCTTCAGGCTCGGTGTGCCATCAACGGCGGTGTACTTAGTGAAGCCGTTGTTAAGCGCTTCAATCGCCGCTTGTTTGATGTGTTCTGGGGTGTCAAAGTCCGGCTCGCCAGCACCTAGGCCAATAATGTCGCGGCCTGCAGCACGTAGTTCGGCGGCGCGGGCAGTAACGGCTAGCGTTGGAGAGGGTTTGATGCGGTTAACGCGATCAGACAAGTTCATAGAACATCTATCCTGAATGTAGAGGGCCTGAAAAAAGTGGGCGCTCAGGCTTAAGCTAAGCACATAAAAATCGGCGCGCATTGTATAAAAAACCGGCATTAACTGCCAGCTATTAACGGCTATATTAAAAGTACCAAAAACTGTGGAAAAACAAGCCTTTCAGCTAGAAACCGACTACAAGCCATCGGGTGATCAGCCGACCGCAATTGCGGGCCTGTTGGATGGCCTAGATAGCGGCTTGGCCTGCCAAACGTTATTGGGTGTGACGGGCTCTGGTAAGACCTTCACTATGGCCAATGTGATTGCCGAAAGTGAGCGCCCAACACTGATTTTGGCGCATAACAAAACCTTGGCAGCGCAGTTGTACGGCGAGATGCGCGATTTCTTCCCGAACAACGCGGTGGAGTATTTCGTTTCTTACTACGACTACTACCAGCCAGAGGCTTATGTGCCGTCTTCCGATACCTTTATCGAGAAAGACGCCTCAGTGAACGAGCATATCGAGCAAATGCGCTTATCTGCCACCAAAGCGTTATTGGAGCGTAAAGACACCATTATTGTCGCTACGGTGTCGGCCATTTACGGCTTAGGTGATCCGAATTCTTATCTCGGCATGATTTTGCATCTGAGCCGCGGTGAACAAATCAGCCAGCGCGACATTCTGAAGCGCCTCACCGATATGCAATACACCCGGAATGAGATTGAATTCTTCCGTGGTACTTATCGCGTGCGCGGTGATGTCATTGATATCTATCCAGCGGAATCTGAAACCGAAGCGGTGCGGGTAGAGCTGTTCGACGATGAAATCGAAAACATTGTCGTATTTGACCCGCTAACGGGCCATATTTTGCGTAAGTTGGCGCGCTATACGGTCTATCCCAAGTCGCATTACGTCACGCCGCGCGAAAAGCTGCTAGAGGCCTATGACCGCATTAAAGAAGAATTAGTAGAACGCGTTAAGCATCTTAAAGAAACGCATAAGTTAGTCGAGGCGCAACGCGTAGAACAGCGCACGCTATATGATCTAGAAATGATGCGGGAGCTGGGTTATTGCAACGGCATTGAGAACTACTCGCGCTATCTCTCTGGCCGTAATCCTGGCGAGCCGCCGCCGTGTTTGTTTGATTACCTACCTGATAACGCCTTGTTGTTTATCGATGAGTCCCACGTAACGGCACCGCAACTTGGCGCCATGTATAAGGGCGACCGCTCGCGTAAAGAAAACTTAGTGGAATACGGCTTCCGCTTGCCATCAGCCTTGGATAACCGTCCGCTGAAGTTTGATGAGTTCGAAAAGCTGTCGCCGCAAACCGTGTTTGTCTCGGCTACGCCGAGTAAATACGAAGAGGGCAAGGCCGATAACGTGGTCGAGCAGGTGGTGCGTCCGACTGGTTTGATTGATCCAATCGTTGAAGTGCGTCCTGCTGAATCGCAGGTGGATGACGTGTTATCGGAGATTCGCGAGCGCGTTACCAATGGCGACAGGGTGTTGATCACCACGTTAACCAAACGTATGTCAGAAGACCTCACTGCGTTTTTGGATGAAAACGGCGTGCGTGTGCGTTATTTGCATTCGGATATCGATACCGTAGAGCGCGTAGAAATTTTGCGAGATCTTCGTCTTGGTGCATTTGAAGTGCTTGTTGGCATTAACTTGCTTCGAGAAGGCCTTGATTTGCCTGAAGTTTCTTTGGTTGCGATTTTGGATGCGGACAAAGAAGGTTTCCTACGTTCAGAAACTTCTTTGATTCAAACCATCGGCCGTGCGGCACGTAACGTAGAAGGCAAAGCCATTCTCTATGCGGACCGTATTACAGGCTCTATGAAGCGTGCGATGGATGAAACCGAGCGTCGCCGCGCCAAGCAAATGGCCTATAACGAAGAGCACGGCATTACGCCGAAGTCGGTGCGCCGTGCAGTACGTGACGTAATGGAAACCGGTTACGAGAAAACCACGCAAGGCCAATACCTAGAAGCCGCGGAAGAACAAGCTAAATACGAAGCGATGTCACCAGCCGAGCTGATGCGGGAAGTGAAGAAGCTTGAGAAACAAATGACTAAGCACTCGAAAGCGCTGGAGTTTGAAGAAGCTGCCCGCGTGCGTGATGAAATCGTTAAAATCCGCCGCCGCGGGCTCGGAATAGATCATATCCGAGTCGCGGGTTAACTCTCTAACAGTCGGAATTGAGCCTTGTCTATTAACTGGATGTACCCAGCGGCGCGTAGCGCTTTGTTTAAATTGGATGCGGAAGTGGCGCATGAGTTGTCTATTAAACAATTCAGCGCTATGCCGCGAGCGATCGCAAAAGCCTTATTTAACCCCTGTGTAGCAGATAAGCCGGTTGAATTGCTGGGATTGCGTTTTCCAAATCCGGTAGGGCTAGCAGCTGGTTTGGATAAGAACGGCGAGTGCATTCAAGCGTTTGACGCTATGGGCTTTGGCTTTGTCGAAATTGGCACGGTAACGCCGCGCCCGCAGCCTGGTAACGAAAAGCCGCGCTTATTCCGCCTGCCGGAGCACGAAGCGATCATTAACCGTATGGGCTTCAATAATCATGGTGTTGATGCCTTGGTTGAGCGAGCGAAAAAAGCGCGTAAAAGCGGCAAGCTGCAAGCTGTGTTGGGTATAAATATCGGCAAAAACAAAGACACGCCTAACGAAAACGCCAATGACGATTATCTGATCTGTTTGCGTAAGGTTTATGTCGTTGCTGACTATGTGACGGTGAACTTGTCATCACCAAATACACCGGGGCTGCGTGACTTGCAGCATGGTGAAGCAATGGACGAGCTGCTAACGGCACTGAAAGCAGAGCAAGCAAAGCTTGAAGCGGAGCACGGTCGTTATGTGCCTGTCTTGGTAAAAATCGCTCCAGATTTAACCGATGAAGAAGTGGCGGATGTGGCGGAGCGCTTACAGCGTACCGGTATTGACGGCGTGATTGCGACCAATACCACCTTGTCTCGTGATGCTGTTGCTGGCCATCAGCACGCGGATGAAGCGGGAGGGCTTTCTGGCGCACCAGTGCAGCAGCGTTCAACCGAAGTGGTGCGCTTGTTGCGCCAAAATTTGGGCAAGGAATATCCCATTATTGCGGTCGGTGGTGTAGCGTCTAAGGCTGACGCAGCAGCTAAGAAAGCAGCCGGTGCTGACTTGGTTCAGGTTTACACCGGGTTTATCTACCAAGGACCTAAATTGATTGCAGATTGCGTTGCAGCGTGGAATTAATAGCAAAATCGCTGCAAGCCACGGTTTTATAGGCTTTTTTCACGCAATATGGCTTGCTTGGGGCAGGTGCTTTCAGTAAAGTACGCGCCCTTGCTGCACCGCGGCCGCTTTTGTGGTGGCTAAAACTAAATGGTTGAGCAGCAAAATAGGCGCGTAGCTCAGTTGGTTAGAGCACCACCTTGACATGGTGGGGGTCGTTGGTTCAAATCCAATCGCGCCTACCAGAATACTATTTGAGTCCGTTGGGAGGACTGCGATATCGCTACCGATAAGCGCGTAAGGCGCAACAATGAAATCCGAGTACCTAAGGTTCGTCTTATTGACGAAAAGGGTGAGAACATAGGTGTAATCAGCACCGAAGATGCAATGGCGAAAGCCAAAGCGGTCAGCTTGGATTTGGTAGAAGTATCCCCAATGGCGGAGCCGCCAGTCTGTAAGATTATGGACTTCGGTAAGTTCTTGTTCGACAAACAAAAAGCCGATCAGAACGCACGTAAAAAGACAAAACGTACCCAGTTGAAGGAAATTAAATTCCGCCCGGGTACCGATATTGGTGATTACAACACCAAGCTAAGAAAGCTTCGCGAGTTTTTAGAAGCTGGCGATAAGACCAAAATCACGATTCGTTTCCGCGGTCGTGAAATGGCACACCAAGAGCTAGGCATGGAATTGCTTAAGCGCGTAGAAGCAGACTTAGAAGAGCATGGCAACGTAGAGCAGCGTCCATCAATGGAAGGCCGCCAGATGTCCATGATCATTGCGCCTATTAGTAAGAAGAAATAGCGCAAAGAAAGAATTTGTAAGCGGAAACGTTTACGAAAACCTCTGGGAAGCGGTACACACACAAACCGTCACCGAGGTGGCCAAAGTGGCCAACGCTCAATATTGAATTGAGCCATTTGTTAAATGAAATTGGAGTGTAACCATGCCTAAGATGAAAACTCATCGTGGTGCGGCTAAGCGTTTTAAGAAAACCGCTAGCGGCAAATACAAGAAGCGTTCAGCTTTCCGTAGCCACATCCTTACCAAAATGTCTGCAAAGTCTAAGCGTCAACTACGCCGTCCTGGCATGGTTGCTGATTGCGATACCGCAAAGCTAGACCGCATGTTGCCAAACGGTTAATCGGGTAGGAGATAGAAAATGGCACGAGTAAAACGTGGTGTACAGGCACACGCCAGTCACAAGAAAGTTCTTAAGAAAGCCAAAGGCTATTACGGCGCCCGCAGTAAGGTTTATCGCGTTGCTACGCAAGCGGTAACCAAAGCAGGCCAATACGCATATCGCGACCGTCGTCAGCGTAAGCGTCAGTTCCGTCAGCTATGGATTGCACGTATTAACGCTGCAGCCCGCGCTAACGAAATCACCTACAGCCGTTTTATTGCTGGCTTGAAAGCAGCCAATATCGACCTAGACCGTAAAGTGCTAGCTGATATTGCTGTTCACGACAAAGCTGCTTTTACCGCCTTAGCTGAACAAGCCAAGGCCGCCCTAGCAGCATAAGTATTTTGCGAGCGTTGCTCGCAGAAAACTTAGACGTACTAAAGGGAAAGGTCTTTGGCCTTTCCCTTTTTTATTTTTTACTGCCACACAATAGTAAAAACCCATGAGCGACATTCAGTCACTACAAACCGAAGCCTTAGCAGCGGTAGAAGCCGCTACTGATGTACCTGCGCTAGAAGAGCTGCGCGTACATTGGTTAGGTAAAAAAGGTCAAATCACCGCGCTACTTAAAACGCTGGGCAAAATGAGCCCAGAAGAGCGTCAAACTACCGGCGCTGCTATCAATCAAGGTAAGCAGGCGGTACAGCAGGCGATTCAAGCGAAAAAAGAAGCGCTTGAAACCGCGGCGTTGCAAGCCAAGCTTGAAGCAGAACGTATTGATGTGACCTTGCCTGGCCGTAATGGTGGCCGCGGTGGCCGTCACCCAGTGACGCGCACTCTAGAGCGCATTACTACCATGCTCAGTGCGGCAGGTTTTGAGGTGTCTGAAGGCCCAGAAATTGAGGATGACTATCACAATTTCGAAGCGCTCAATATTCCGGGACATCACCCCGCGCGTGCAATGCACGATACCTTTTATTTTGACGCCAGTACCTTGCTGCGTACGCATACTTCGCCAGTGCAAATTCGTGTAATGGAAAAGGGTGAGCCACCGTTTCGCATCATTGCGCCGGGTCGCGTTTATCGCTGTGACTCTGATGTCACCCACACGCCGATGTTCCACCAAGTTGAAGGCCTGGTAGTCGACAAGCAAGTCAGCTTTGCTGACTTAAAAGGCATGTTGCATAGCTTCTTGCGTCGTTTCTTTGAGAAAGACGATTTGAAAGTGCGCTTTCGTCCGTCTTACTTCCCATTTACCGAGCCTTCCGCAGAAGCTGATATTGAGTGTGTAATGTGCTCAGGCGAAGGTTGCCGTGTGTGCAGCCATACCGGTTGGTTGGAAGTGCTTGGTTGCGGCATGGTGCACCCTAAGGTGCTGCAGTCTGCCGGTCTCGATCCAGAAGAGTGGATGGGCTACGCCTTCGGTATGGGCGTTGAGCGTTTAGCCATGTTGCGCTATGGCGTGAATGATTTACGGTTGTTCTTCGAGAATGACCTACGTTTCCTTAAACAGTTTTCGTAAGCGGAGGTTCTACTAATGCGTTTCTCTGAATCTTGGCTACGTGAATGGGTTAACCCAGCGAGCACCACTGATGAGCTTGTTGCCAAGCTCACTATGGCTGGTCTTGAGGTAGATGCCGTTGAACCGGCTGCACCAGACTTTTCTGGTGTGGTGGTGGCTGAAATTACTGCCTGTGAACCACACCCAGATGCCGACAAGCTTCGCGTTTGTCAGGTAAATAAGGGTGATGAAACCGTACAAATCGTGTGTGGTGCCGCCAATGCACGCACCGGCATCAAAGTGCCGCTGGCAACTGTAGGTGCGGTATTGCCCACTGCTGATGGCAGTTTCAAAATTAAGAAAGCAAAGCTGCGTGGCGTAGAGTCATTTGGCATGCTTTGCGCCGCCACAGAGCTTGGATTGGCCGAGTCTGCTGATGGTTTATGGGAGTTTCCAGCTGACGCGCCTGTGGGTGATGATGTGCGTGACTTCTTATCGCTAAACGACAGCGTGATTGAAGTCGACCTAACGCCGAACCGCGGTGACTGCCTCGGTATTGCCGGTTTGGCGCGTGAGACTGGCGTGTTGACTCAAACAGACCTTACTGTGCCAGAAATGGCAGCAGTTTCTGCCACGGCTAGCGACACCTTTGCTGTGAATGTGGAGTCTGCCGAAGATTGCCCGCTATATGTGGGCCGTGTCATCAAAGGCGTCAATAGCCAAGCGGAAACACCGTTGTGGATGCAGGAAAAGCTGCGTCGTTCAGGAATTCGTTCACTTGGCTTATTTGTCGATGTCACCAACTACGTATTGCTTGAGCTAGGCCAGCCTATGCATGCGTTTGATCTAGACAAACTACAAGGCGCGATTGACGTGCGCCGTGCTAAGGCAGCTGAGAAGCTGACTTTGCTGGATGACAGTGAAATCGAGCTAGATGAAGAGTGTCTTGTTATTGCTGATGCCTCAGGCCCACTTGCTTTGGCTGGTGTGATGGGTGGTGTTGAAACTGGTGTTGCCGATGGCACAAACAATATCTTCCTAGAGTCAGCTTGTTTCAATCCAATCACTATTGCGGGTCGTGCGCGTCGCTTCGGCTTGCATACCGATTCGTCGCATCGTTTTGAGCGTGGTGTAGAGCCAGGCTTGCAGGAGCAAGCAATCGAGCGCGCTACTGCCTTGATTCTTGAATATGCGGGCGGCGAAGCAGGTCCCGTTGAAACCCAAGGCGATGTGGAACAGCGTGAAGCCATTGCGTTGCGCCGCGAACGCGTAGAGCAAGTATTGGGCTTAAGCGTTGAAGATGCTGTTATTGAAGAAGCGCTACAGCGCCTCGGTATGACAGTGGTCGCCGCCGATAACGGTTGGCAGGTAACACCACCACAAGCGCGTTATGACATCACTATTGAAGTCGATCTGATTGAAGAAGTAGCCCGTATTGTGGGTTACGACAATATTCCGGCTGCCGAAGGCTTTGCTGCTTCATTAGCGGCGGAAGTGCCAGAAGACAAGCTCAATGATGGTGACTTACGTGATCATCTTGTTTCTCGTGATTATTTTGAGGCGGTGACTTGGAGTTTCGTAGAGCCTGAGTTCCAGTCTGCTTTATTCCCGGACGAAGACGCTAAGCATTTGGCGAACCCAATTTCAGCTGATATGGCTGCTATGCGCGTGAGCCTGCTGCCGGGTTTGTTGCGCACAGTTGCGCACAATGCCAATCGTCAGGCATCTCGCGTACGTTTGTTTGAAACAGGTTTACGATTTATTCAAACCGATGGCGAGTTGCAGCAACGCCGCACTTTAGCGGGTGCGGTTTGGGGCTTGGCTCAAGATGAGCAGTGGTCTGAAGCAGCGCGAGCGGTTGACTTTTACGACGTGAAAGCTGACCTAGAAGGCTTGCTAGATTTGCTAGACGCAGACATCGAATGGCGTGCTGCGGACGTGCATTTATTGCACCCGGGTCAGTCGGCTCAAGAGCTTGCAAATGGCGTGGTTGTAGGCTTTGTGGGTGTTTTGCACCCGTCGCTATTAAAAGCTTGTAAGTTGAAGAAAGCGCCTGTTGTATTCGAATTTGATTTGGATCGTTTAGAGCGTTTACGTCGTGTACCAAGTTTTTCACCAGTCTCTCGTTTTCCTGAGGTACGCCGTGATCTTGCTGTGGTAGTGCCTGACTCAACAACCGCTGCAGAGTTGCAAACCGTGCTTGCAAAGGCAGCCTGCGAGCTGTTAGTAGGCAGTTGGGTGTTTGACGTTTACACAGGAGAGGGCATAGACTCTGGCTTCAAGAGTGTTGCCTTAGCCTTTGTTTTACAGGACAAAACCGCAACACTGGTAGAAGAAAAAGTAGACGCAGCAGTGAACGATATTATCGCTGCGCTCACGGACGAAATAGGGGCCACGGTCCGCGAATAAGGGGCAAAAGAAGTGCCTACAGACAAACGAACGGTGACAAAAGCCAGTTTGGCCGAAGAACTTTATGATCGCTTGGGGCTTAATAAGCGAGAAGCAAAGGACTTGGTTGAGCAATTTTTTGAAGAGGTACGGGCAGCCCTAGAGGATGGCCGTAACGTCAAGCTGTCTGGCTTTGGTAACTTCTCCCTTAGAGACAAGAGCGAACGTCCTGGCCGTAACCCGAAAACGGGCGAGGAAATTCCAGTGTCTGCGCGTCGCGTAGTCACGTTCCGTCCCGGCCAAAAGCTAAAAGCGCGTATCGACGCATATCGTGGTGACGAAGACTAATCCCCAAGACTTTGATTTGTTTGGCGATGCCATTCCGGCAGCCGCCAAGTCAGCCGCGCCTAAGGCAGACGAAAAGCCTAAGCAAACAGAGCCTGCTGCAGTAGAAGTGCAACCAGAGATCGCTGAGAAAGTGGT
>JAPPPA010000316.1 GCA_028817755.1 Gammaproteobacteria bacterium
GTTCCATGTCTACCACGTTATATTCCGTTTCAGCGTTTGAAGAGTTTTTCATGTGATTGCTCTGGCTGATCTACAGCCATAACTAGTGCATTACGCACATTATAGAGGCTACAACACAATAAACATCTGTTTTAGATAGCAAAAAGCCTCGCAAAGCGAGGCTTTTCATAAGGCGGAAGTGGAAAAACCTACTTGCCAGATGCCTTGTAGTCTTTCTGAAGCTGCTTAAGCAGTTCTTCAGTGATATCAACTTGGTCGCTAGCGTAGATCACGCCATCGCCTACGATTAGGTCATAGCCTTCTTTCTCAGCCTTCTCTACTAGAGTTTTAAATACGCCCGTTTGTAGCGAAACAAAGAGTTCTTTTTCACGACGGCTGAAAGCTTCTTGGAAGTCTTCTGAACGGCGACGAAGGTCTTTAGTGTCAGCGATAATGTCGCGCTCAAGCTGAGCACGTTCGCTTGCCCCCATTACCGGGCCATCACGCTGTAGTTTTTCTTGCTTAGCAATAATGTCTTCTTGCAGAGCTTCTAACTCACGCTTGCTACCACCAAACTCTTTTTCAAGCTTCTTACGTGCCTGCTCAGCTTGCGGCGCTTGAGAAAAAACACGAGTGATATTTACCGCGCCGATTTTTGTATCGGCAGCTTGCGCCACGGGCGCCAAAACACTAGCAGCTAGGATCGCGCCAGCAACAAAACGAGATGCAATACGCATGGGTCGTCCTCGAAATTATGTAATTAGAAATTAGTACCGAAGGTAAATTGGAAGCGATCCAACTCGTCGGTAGGTGCGTTATTAACAGGAATTGCGTAACTAAAGCGCATTAGACCCAAGATTGGTGTTAGCCAATAGAAGCCAAGACCATAAGAGCCACGTAATTCAGATACGTCAAAATCACTGACGGTGTTAAACACGTTACCAAAGTCTACGAAACTTACGAGACGTGTTGAACGGTTGTTGTTCTTAAATCCAGTAGGAATACCGACCTCTACCCGACCCACCGTTCTAAACAGACCACCGAAGGCATTGCCGTTAGAGTCACGAGGACCAAGTGATGAGGCGCGATAACCACGTACAGACTCTGGGCCACCCGCAAAGTAACGCTCATATGGCGGTAAGGTTTGCGTGTCACCATAAACATCAGAGTAGCCAATGTCGAAACGGGTATGAATCGAGCTGGACTTACTCAACTCAAAGTTCGCACGCAGGTTGTAGTTAAGCCGGTAGTACTCTAGGTCGCCCAGCGGCGTCGCCAGCGAGGCGTTTACACGATGTTGGAAGCCTTTTGTCGCAAAGAAGGCACGGTTACGCGTGTCCTTACTCCAGCCTGCAGTAATCGTATAGGTTTGGAACAAGGTGCCATGCGCCAAGGTGAAGGCATTCACTTCGTCTGACGTAGTACCGAAGGTTTTCAGTGCTGTTTCACGGAAACCACCACCCAAGCTCCAAGAGTTGGTTTCACTCAAGGGGAAGCGATAGCTAACTGAACCACCCCAAACGTCAGTCGTGAAGTTTGATGCAATCGTGGTAGATAGCGCGTCACTACGACGGAAGAAACCAGACAAGGTACGGCCAATGCCATCATCTGTGTGATAAGGATTTGTATAACTCAGATTAAGTACTTCTGAAGTCTCAGAACGGCTCAACGAAGTTGAAATGCTAGAACCTGTACCACGGAAGTTACTGTGCGCAACCGAACCGTTAATCAAGAAACCTTGAGAACCAGAGAAACCGACACCTAGCTGCACTGAACCCGGCGCACGTTCGGATACTGAAACACGTAGATCAACCTGATCATCTGTACCCGGCACAGGCACGGTATCAAGGCTCATATCTTCCACATACGGCAAACGAGAAATACGTGCCTGTGAACGTTTAATACGCGCTTGAGAGAACCAATCGCCTTCCAACAAACGCATTTCGCGGCGGAAGGTTTCATCATTGGTTTTGTCGTTACCTACGATCTCAATACGGCGTACATAAACGCGCTTACCGGGGTTGAACACATAGTGTAGATCAACCACATTTTCACCCTCGCCTTCACGCGGCTCAGGCTCGACTTCGGCAAAAGCGTAGCCGCTATTGGCTAAGGCATCTGTCATGAACTGTGCCGAACTACGTGCACGTTGGCGCGAATAGCGGTCACCGGTTTTCATCAGCAACAGCTTACGCATTTGCTCTTCACCAATGATGGTTTCACCTGCAAAGGTAATCTCACCGATGATATGAGGTTCGCCCTCATCAATATTCACCGTTACGTAAATATCACGGCGGTCTGGCGACATTGATACTTCGACCGACTCGATAGCAAAGCGGACATAACCGCGATCTTGATAAAACGCCGCAAGGGTTTCCAAGTCACCTAGCAGTTTCTGCTGCGAATATTGGTCTTTGGACGATAACGCCGTGCGCCAACTTTGCTCACGTAACGTAAATTGATCCACCAATAGCTCATCATCAAATACCGTGTTACCGACGATATTGATACGTTTAATGTTGGTGACGCGCCCTTCGTCTACATCAATCAAAACATCAACGCGATTACCCGGCTTCTGCTCAACCGTCGCTGTCATCTCAACGCCGTAGCGGCCATTTGAGAAGTATTGATTACGAATCTCTTGCTGAACCTGATCCAAAATCGACTGGCGGAAAATACGGCCTTCTGCTAAACCAATGTTGCTGAGATTTTCTTTTAGCTCATCGCCACCCAGTTTCTTAGCGCCATCAATTTCTAGCTTGGCAATGGTTGGGCGCTCAGCAACGTTAACAATCAAGGTGCTGCCATCACGCAGCAACTCGATGTCTTTAAAAAAGTCTGTGCCATATAACGAACGAACCGCGCGTTGTACCGACTCGCGGTCAATTTCTTCACCCACTGAAATAGGCAAATAATTCAACACCGTACCGTCAGTAATACGCTGCAAACCTTCAATTTTGATATCACGCACCACAAATGGGTCAAACGCTTGCGCAAGCAGAGGCAAGCCAAGCATCAATACGCTTAACAATGTCTGACGTAGCTTTAAGCCCAAAGTGGTAAAGCGCGGAGTGCGCATGGCCGAAGAGACCAATTTCATAATTAAAGTAATCTTGTAAAGTCGTTATAAAAGGCGACGCCCATCAATAGCAGCAGTAATGCAAGGCCAATTCGTTGACCTGCTGCCTGAACCTCTAACGAGACAGGGCTACCTTTAATGATTTCGACGAAATAATACAGAAGATGGCCGCCATCCAGAACCGGTACCGGCAATAGATTTAAGACACCCAAACTAATACTGATCAACGCGAGATAGCCCAAGTAG
>JAPPPA010000050.1:0-281 GCA_028817755.1 Gammaproteobacteria bacterium
TCCAAGTAACTACATTACCCAAACCGGTGGCGACTTCAGCATTGCTAGGGTTTCATGCCAAGAACGTTTTGCTTCAGGTTGGGTGTTTGCCACGCTGTTCACTCGGGTGTTTTCGTTGTGTGCTTAAGTCGGCAGACACTGTAAACCAGTTCACTTGTTGGTAGATGCCTTTGTTTATATGCCTCGGCATTTATTGCGCATGCTTTTGGCGCGTGCGGTCAAAACCGTTCACAGCGGCTGTGTTTAAATGACGTTCATAATATGAATTGTTTTTGTGGGTT
>JAPPPA010000050.1:291-6976 GCA_028817755.1 Gammaproteobacteria bacterium
GTAGATAATCGTAAGTGGCTTTTGGTGGCATCGTTAGTGCGGCTGTTTGCTTTAGTGTATGGCGGCAAAAACCTGTACTTTGAAAGTGACTACAAAATCTTTTTCAAACCGGATAACCCGCAGCTAAAAGCGTTTGAAAGAATTCAAGAAACCTTCGTTAAAGACGATGGTATGACCTTTGTTATCGCCCCGGATGACGGCGATGCATTCAGTACCGACACCTTGTTGCTGGTAGAAGAGTTGACCGAATACGGCTGGCAAATGCCGACCTCTACTCGCGTTGATTCATTGACCAACTATCAGCACACCTATGCCGAAGGTGATGATCTGATCGTGGTCGACCTGATTGATGACGCTGCATCAGAAAAGACAGCGCAGAGTCAACGCCAGAACAGCGTGCTGAAGCCAAGCGCATTGCGTTGGCTGAGCCGATTTTGCGGAATAACATGGTGTCTGATACCGGCCATGTAACCGCGGTTCAAGTGACCTTTGATATGTCTGATGACCGTCTTGGTTACGAGCGTGAAACCGTAGAGCTAGTGAAAATTTCGCGTGAGAAGCGTGACGAAATGGAAGCTAAGTATCCAGGTCACACCATCTACCTTATGGGTATTCCCATTGTGAATACCGCCTTCAATGAAAACTCTATTGAAGATATGGGTACGCTGATTCCAGCGATGTATTTGCTCACATTGGTGCTGTTGCTAGTGTTCTTCCGCAGCTGGGCGTCGGTACTAGTAACGCTAACAATTGTAGGTATGAGCACCGTCGCAGCAGAAGGTGCCGCTGGTTGGTTTGGTATTCCATTAAACCAAGTAAATATCTCGGCGCCCGTAGTAATTATGACCTTGGCGGTCTGTGACTCGGTTCACCTGTTAATTTTGTATCTGCGCAACCTTGGTCGTGGCTTTACTAAAGCCGAAGCCATGCAGAAAACGCTGTCGGTGAATATGCAGCCGGTCTTCCTGACTTCATTTACCACCGCGATTGGTTTCTTAAGTTTGAACTTCGCTGATTCGCCACCGATTGCGGAGATGGGTAATGTTTGCGCCTTTGGTGTGATCGCCGCGTGGTTATTCACGCTGACTGTTTTGCCAGCCATGATGATGGCGTTGCCTGCAACAGGCCGTAAAGATAAAACCGGTGAAGGCGAAAACGCTAACAACAGTGGTGTTTTGCAGAAGCTTGCTGGCGCGATTATTTCGCACCCCACTAAGTTTTTGATTGGTTCGGTGTCAGTCGCCTTAGTGATGATTGCCGGCATGCCGAAAAACGAGCTCAACTACAACACCATTCAGTATTTCCATAAAGGCGTACCGTTCCGTACGGCGGCTGACTTTATGCAGGAAAACCTGACTGGCTTCGACAACATCATGTACGAGCTAAGTTGTGGCAGCGCTAATTGCGTTAACGAGCCGGAGTTCTTGGCTAAAGTTGACGCTTTTGCCGATTGGTATGACGCGCGCCCTGAAACGACGCATGTAGATGTATTTACACGCACCATGAAGCGCTTGAATCGCGTAATGAATAATGAGGATCCGGCGTTCTATAAAATTCCGGAGTCGCGTGATTTAGCGGCGCAGTATCACTTGCTGTATGAGTTGTCGTTGCAGTTTGGCTTGGATTTGGTCAACCAAATGAGCTTTGATAAGTCAGCGTTGCGCTTAAATGTGCGTATCGCGAATCAGTCAGCCCAGCAAATTATTGATTTGGAAGCAGCCGCTCAAGAGTGGTTTGATACCAACGCGCCAGAGCTGAAAACAGATGGTTCGTCGATTTCACTCATGTTCTCGCATATTGGCCAACGCACGATTTACAGCATGCTGAGTGGTACGGCGCTAGCGATCTTATTGATCTCCGGTACACTGATTATTGCTCTGCGTTCATTTAAGTTCGGCATTTTGTCGCTTATTCCAAACGCCTTCCCGGCCGCTATGGCCTTTGGTATTTGGGGTTACACCATGGGCTACATCAATATGTCTATCGCTGCGGTATTCAGTATTACGTTGGGTATTGTTGTAGACGACACGGTGCACTTCCTTAGCAAATACCTGCGTGCCAGAAGGGTGGGTGGTAAATCTACTGAAGAATCTATTCGCTACGCCTTTGACACCGTAGGCGCGGCTTTGATGGTGACCTCTATCGCCTTAGCAGCAGGTTTTGCGATTCTTGGTTTGTCAGACTTTGATGTGAATAGCGCCATGGGCAACATGGTTGCCATGACTATTATGTTGGCGGTGGTTTTCGACCTGTTGTTCTTGCCAGCGCTACTGATGAAGGTAGACCGCAAAGACGTGAAAAAGGCAGCTTAGCAACTGCCTGTTGTTTCGCAGCGGTAGCGTTTGAGTTCTTCAGCCTGCCGCAAGCGTTGTTCACGGCGCAGCTGTGCTTCGCCCCAGCGTAATTTCTCGCTGTCGGTTTCTGGGATTAGCTCAGGAACCGCCACCGCTTTACCGTTTTCATCGACCGCGATAAATGTGAGATAAGCCGACACAATGTGTTGGCGTTCACCGGTATGGCTGTCTTCAGCCTCGACGCGCGCGCCGATTTCCATTGAACTGTTCCAGCTACGATTTACTGCTGCTGAAAAGACTAAAGTGTGACCTTGTTTAGCTGGTGCTAGAAAGTGCAGCGCGTCTACAGACGCGGTGACACAGGTTTGCCCCGCATGGCGCTCCGCCACCACTAAAGCCATTCGATCAATATGCGCCATGATGGCACCGCCAAAAACCGTTTGGTGACTGTTGATGTCGTTTGGAAAAACTTTGTGAACTTGGTCAGCTACGGATGATGCAGCAACGGATTTTTGTGGCCTAGACATGTAAAATTCGCGCGAATAATTAGGACGGTTGCATGAAACCCTATCAGAAAAAATTCCTAGAGCTAGCGATTGAGCGCGGCGTATTGAAATTCGGCGAGTTCGAGCTGAAGTCTGGCCGCGTAAGTCCTTACTTCTTTAATGCAGGCTTATTCAACCAAGGTTCAGACTTGGCGACTTTAGGCGAGTGCTACGCCGCAGCGATCGAGGATCAGCTAGGTAGCGACTGGCAAGTACTGTTTGGCCCAGCTTATAAAGGTATTCCTTTAGCGAGTGCTACCGCTGTGAGCCTAGTGCGCGACTTAAATATGGATCGCCCATGGTGCTTTAACCGCAAAGAGAAAAAAGATCACGGCGAGGGAGGCAGTCTTGTTGGTGCTGCCTTGGAAGGTCGCGTGGTGATTGTAGATGATGTGATTACTGCAGGTACGGCGATTCGTGAGTCGATCGACATTATTAATGCGGAAGGTGCAGAGCCTTATGCTGTGCTTGTGGCCCTGGATCGCCAAGAGCGCGGCGCGGGTGAGTTGTCTGCGATTCAAGAAGTTGAGCAGGACTACGGCCTGAAAGTGGCCAGCATTATTAACCTAGCGGATTTAATTGCATGGTTGCGTACGCAGCCGCATCGCGAGGCAGAATTAGAAGCGGTTAATGGTTACCGAGCACAGTACGGTATCTAACTGGCGAAGAAGCATAGGTATTAAAAAGGGCCGTTAAGGCCCTTTTTTATTAGCTGTTAGAAGCTGAGTAGGGCGCCCACATAGGCCCCGTCGAGTTCAATATCAACACGGTCGCCGTTGTCGGTATTGTCGATCTCAACATCAAAGCTGCGGTAGCCTGCCTCGGCGCCAAAACCAAAGCGGCCATTTTCAATTGGCTTCCAACTTACACCGTACTCCAGGGCTAGGAATGCGGCGCTACCTGAGCTCACGCCGTTGGCGCGGACATGGAAACGAAGATTGGGTAGCGCGTAAACGTTTAAACCGGTGTATACGGCTGGGATGATGGTATTGAATTCGTCATCGCTAACCGGGTCGGTTTCGGTTCTTACGACGACGGTGCCATCTACATAGCTCAAACTAATACCGAGATCGAAAGTCAGTATTTCGTTACCGAAACGGCTCCACCATGCCACGGTAGGCGCTGATGCTTCGGCTGTAGCAGTCACTTCGGTGGTCGTAGGAGGAGCTGGGAAGAGCCCGCCGCCGCCACCGCCGCCGGTGCCATCGTCACATTCGCGAGTGGTGTTATCTGCGGTACAACCGCCCATGCTTTCAACGTCATACATAAAGAAGCCAACGTTGCCACGGCTAGTGCCCTGCTTTTCCCATGCAATGCGGTAGTAACCACTGTCGCCGCTGCTCATGTCGAGGTCACTATCAACGTCGTAAGTGACGTTGCCACTGGTTTGCGAGCCTTGGTCGGTAACAGTGCCGCTAGGATCATAATTCCAAGTGCCGACCAAGATTTGCCATTCGCCTTCAGGCTCTGCCTGAGCAGTGCCTATAAAGCTGGCTAGTCCGAGTGTTAAAGCGGCGAGTGTTTTACGCATGGCTGTCTCCGATGAGCGTCGCGGGTTTATCCAGCGAGCGCGTTTTCCGGTAGCGTAACGTTTAATTCCAATACTTCACAGCCTTCGCCGCTTTCCATTTGGAAGTCTACGGCGTTGTCTTCTACGGCAACATATTTGCGAATCGCCGCGAGTACATCGGCCTGCAAGCTCGGTAACCAATCCGGTGCGTTACGTTGCTGGCGCTGGTGGGCAACAATAATTTGTAGTCGCTCTTTGGCAACCGATGCGGTCGGTTGCTTGCGACGGAAGTAGTCCATAAAGCTCATGCTTAGCTCCCAAACATGCGGCCAAAGAAGCCTTTTTTCTTGTTATCTACGAAGCGGAACTCAACGTCTTTTCCTAGGAATCGCTCAATTAGGTCGTCGTAGGCTTGGCCCGCGTCACTTTCGTTATCCAAGATTACTGGCGCACCTTGGTTCGAAGCGTTTAACACCGCGGTAGACTCTGGAATAACGCCTAATAGCGGAATAGCCAAGATGTCTTGCACGTCTTCTACTGACAGCATTTCGCCAGTTTCTACACGGCTAGGTGAGTAGCGGGTAAGCACGAGGTGTTCTTTAATGCATGGCTCGTCATTGGCGGCACGGTGAGTCTTGCTCGAAAGTAGACCAAGAATACGATCTGAGTCGCGAACTGAAGATACTTCAGGGTTGGTCACCACCAGCGCTTCGTCAGCGTAGAACATGGCAAGGTGAGCGCCTTTTTCAATACCGGCGGGTGAATCGCAAATAATGAAATCGAAGCCGTCGGCTTTCAGGTCATCTAGTACGCGCTTAACACCTTCTTGGCTTAATGCGTCTTTGTCGCGGGTTTGTGAAGCGGCGAGGACGTATAGGTTTTCAATGCGCTTATCTTTGATTAAAGCTTGGCGCAGTGTAGCTTCGCCGTTGATTACGTTTACAAAGTCGTAAACCACGCGGCGCTCGCAACCCATAATGAGGTCGAGGTTACGTAGACCCACATCAAAGTCGATAACAGCAGTTTTGTAGCCTTTCATGGCTAGGCCCGTTGCGAATGCAGCGCTGGTGGTGGTTTTACCTACGCCACCTTTGCCGCTAGTGACAACAACAATTTTACTCACGGATAAGTCCTCTATTTAGCCGAGCGCCGCAATGGCGAGTTGGTCGGCTTGCAGTTGAATATGGCTTGCGCGTTGGCGCAGAGATTCGTCTAGTTCTTCGCTGACTTTAAATACGCCAGCAATGGCTACCAGCTCGGCATCGAGCTGGCGGCAAAAAATATGGCAGTTTTCGTCACCTTGGGCGCCAGCAAAAGCGCGGCCACGTAAAGCGCCGTAAATATGGATATTGCCTTTGGCAATGACTTCGGCTCCGGCGCCTACTTGGCCGAGGACAATTAAGTCACCGTCGCTCACAACCTGTTGACCAGATCGCACGGGTTGTTTCACCACTTTGGTGCTGCTTTGTGGTTTCGGTGTGCTGGGGTTGGTCGCAGCCGTTTGCGGTTTGCTGGTTTCCAATTCAAGCACGCCTAGGCCAGCGCTAGCAGCGAGTGCTTCGGCATTGTTACTGCGGCTAGTAATTGCGACCGGTATTAGGCTCAGAGTCTTAAGCTGTTGGCAAAGCTGAGCGATATCTAGTGGTTGCGCCTCGTCGGTTACGTGCAGCGCCACAGGGGCGTTACGGAATAGGTCTGGCGCTAATTGCAATTGCTGTTGCAGCTGAATAATAAGCTGGGAAACGTTGTTGCTTAGAACGTCTAACACGGCAATGCCAGCCATGCGGTTGCGTAATACGAAGCTTTCGCTTTGGTTGTCCAAAGCCGGAGCGGTAGCAGTCACAAATGGTCTTCTATTGAATCTAGCAGGAAGCAACACAGGCTGAGGCCTAGAGAAAAGGCTCGCACTTTATGTTGCAGTGCACACTATGCCGCAAGCGTCGTTTTCAAACAATGGTTAAGCCGCGGCTTTGCGATTTATTGGACAACCGTTCATCGGCCATATTGTTCCGCTCTTCCCCACGTTAGTCGCTATTTCTACCACCCGCCCCAACAAACTGACCGTAGGGTTAATTGCGTATATACCCGCGACCATCTTCCCTCCATAGTGAGTTCAGGTTCACAAAACAAAGCAGGCATCACGGGGTTGTGAATGACCTGCAAATAGAAGCCAAGGGCTTCACGGGGAAAGACAATGTGGGGTTTCACGGGGAAAATTCACAACACAGTTGTGTCTTGCAGTCGGCAGCTTGCCGCTGCAGCTATCGCTGGCGGCTTGGTTGCTTGTGGTGGAGGCGGCGGCGGTGGTGAGTCAACAGAGACGGTTTCTGTTGATG
>JAPPPA010000050.1:6986-7749 GCA_028817755.1 Gammaproteobacteria bacterium
CTGAAACCCCTATTTCTAGTACTACCGTTAGCAACCAGCAGGTTCAGGGCAGCATTCGCTTACCAGCAGGTGTCACCGGTGATGGTGAGAATCAGTTTCTTGATGCTAACGATGCCGTTCGTGGCGATGACAACGACAGTCCATTTAATGCCTTCGGCCTTTCAAATACAGCCACCGCGGTCGGCGCGGTATGTGGCTTAGATGAAGACTTCCGCGATTTCTTCCAAGCAAGTTTGAATAAAGATCAGTGGGTAACGCTGCAATCAACTGAAATCACATTGGGTAATGCTGATTTGTTTGTATACGACCAAGAAATGAACTTGGTTACGGCAGGCATGAGCCCAACGGCGCAGGAAAGCGTGCAGATTCCAAATGACGGTGTGTACTTTATTGAAGTGGGTCATGTCACCGGTGCTGCTGACGATCAAGTGGTTAAATATCGTTTAGACCTATTACCACCCGGTCAGCAGCCTAGCCCTGATTTATTGGCCGCCGCGGGTTACAGCGTGAACGCTAATATGATCCCTGGTCAGCTCATTGTGACTATGCAAGATGAATCAGGTGTGACGATGCCTCAACTTGTGAATGTTGATGTTTCTGGCCAGAGCGTGCTTAAGTCAGCCTCGCTAAGCGCACCATTGGCAGTAAAAAACATGTTGGGTGCGGCCAGTTCGATTGCGAGCTAAGACCACAAAACGGCGGAACGCCGCAGCATGATTCGTAATGCAGATACTCGCCAAGCCTTCGATACTTTGGTGCAAGC
>JAPPPA010000050.1:7759-14622 GCA_028817755.1 Gammaproteobacteria bacterium
AAGTGCAGAGCCTGACCAAATTCTTTACGCCCCCAGCCTTTCTACCGTAAATGACAGTGCAGCTGACCAGCAGTGGGGTGCAGAGCTTATTGATGTAGAAGCGGCATGGTCTGCAACAACTGGAGCAGGTGTGACTGTGGCGGTGCTAGATACGGCCTTTCTGCCAGAGCACCCGGATCTTGCTGGCCGTATGCAGCAAGGGTATGACTTTGTTGATCACGACACTGATGTAAGCGCGACAGCAACGTTAGAAATTCAACATGGTACGCATGTGGCAGGCATTGTGGGTGCTGCTCGCAATAACGGTATGTTTACCTCGGGTGTTGCGCCAGGCTCAACTTTAATGCCTTTGCGTGTGCTGGGTGATTGCCTCTGCGGTAGCTTGGGCGGCATCATCCAAGGCTTGCGTTATGCCGCAGGTTTGCCAAATGACAGTGGTACGGTTCCTGTGCAAAAAGCCAAAGTCGCGAATCTTTCTTTACAGTTACCTTATGGCCGTAACGCGGCGTTGCTGCAAACATTAGAAGACGTAACCGCAGCTGGTATGACGGTTGTTTGGGCGGCAGGTAATGAGTCTGATCGCCATAGCTACGACGAAGCAGGTGTGACCGGCGTGCCCGGCGTTGTGGTTGTGAATGCAGTAGGTAGTTTCCAAAAGCTTAGCGGCTTCAGTAATTTCGGTAGCGCGGTTGATATCTCAGCGCCCGGTGGTGACACCGAGGCGAATAATGGTGGCCGCATGATTACGAGTCTTGATGGCCGTTACATGAAAAACAGCTGGATGTACGACACGGGTCGTCTACAAGGCACATCACAAGCGGCGCCATTTGTTGCGGGTGTTATTGCTTTAATGGCGTCTGTTTGGGATGACATGACTCCAGCAGCGGTTGACGCAATGATTGAACGCGGCGACCTAACTCGCGATCTAGGCCTAGCAGGTAACGATGACTATTACGGTGCAGGTATTGTGGATGCGGGGCGTGCGGTACAGGCGGCTTTGGCCCATGTGGGGCGTGATGTTGCTGAAGTAAACCCTAAGCGCATTGTGGCTATGCCGGGTGAGGCTGCCTTTGGTGCTGCACAAGATGTTATTGAGATTGATCTATTTAGTACCGATGACAGTGCGCCAACTTTAAGCATGATTTATGCGCCAGCGTGGGTCACCGTAAGCCAGAGCCAAACAGACCGCGGTTATGGTATTTGGACACTGCGAGTCAATCGTGATGCGCTTACCCAAGAAAACCATGAAGACGTTATTCAATTTAGCAACGGCGAGCGTCAGCTTGTTGTGCCGGTGTCTGCTCATAACCCAGAAAATAGCGCCCGTAGCACGGGTGTAGAGCAAGTATTGGTACAGTTCTTTGATAGCCAGAGTGGCGAGCTTGTTCATGAAGAATATGCCTTGGCACAAGCCAACTATAGTTTTGAATTTGCGAGCGATGATGTCCCTGTTGGCCGTTACACCATTCAGGCCTCTAGCGATTTCGATGAAGATGAGAACTATTGTGAGGTTGGTGAATTGTGTGGCCAGTTTGGCAATAACGGCGAAACTGAAGTAACCGTGGTTGCGGGCCAAGGTTTAGTGTTTGAGGTGTTATTGCAGTTGCAATAGCACTCACTTCCCCCAGGGGTGCAAGCCCCTTGTGTTGGCGGTCGTTACAGGATCGAAAGATCACCCCCGTGTAACTGTAACTTCTACTAACACACGGCCCTGCTTCGGCAGGGCCGATTTTTTTATTTTCCTTCGAAAACGAACCTCTACTAACTAACCGTGGTCTGATTCACTATGGTTTGGTAGGAAATGACATTTGCGGTCATTGAGTACGAGAGTATTTCGTGGCAGGGTTACATTACAGTAGTAATACTTATATTAAGGACAGCAGAAATGCGCAAAATTTTTACCGTTATGCTCGCGGCAACCGCGTTGGTAGCCACTACCGTTGATGCCTCGCCTGAGCGTGGTTTAGAGATCGCTCAAGAAGCCGATGCTCGTAACCAGGGTTGGGGAGACACAGAATCTTTAGCACGTATGGTGCTACGCAATAAGGCAGGCAAAGAGTCTGTTCGCCAAATGCGTATCAAAAGCTTAGAAGTACAAACTGATGGCGATAAAGGCATCGTAGTATTTGATGAGCCTAAAGATATTCGTGGCACAGCGTTACTTACGCATTCACATAAAGTTGGCGATGACGACCAATGGTTGTACTTGCCAGCCGTAAAACGCGTCAAGCGTATTGCGTCACGTAACAAGTCAGGCCCATTCATGGGTTCTGAGTTCTCATTCGAAGATTTGAGCTCACAAGAAGTAGAGAAATACACCTACAACTTGGTGCGCGAAGATGAATTGAATGGCGAGAAAATCTATGTGCTTGAACGTTTCCCAGTAGACAAAAACTCGGGTTACACCAAGCAAGTAGCGTATCTAGATCAGGCTGAGCTGCGCATTCACAAGGTTGAATACTATGACCGTAAAAAGTCACACCTGAAAACCTTGGACTTGAAAGATTATCGTCTTTACCTAGACAAATATTGGCGCCCACATACGCTTGATATGGTGAACCACCAGACGGGTAAGAGCACCACGCTAAGCTGGGAGAAAATTGACTTCCAAACTGGCGCACGTGATGGTGACTTCACTGAGGCAGCGCTACGCCGTATGCGTTAATTCTGTTTTCGGAACAGAACTGAAAAAGCGCGGTCTGATGATCGCGCTTTTTTTATGGAGAAATGAAATGTCTGACAAAATTACCAAAACTAAAGCCGAGTGGCAGGCGCAACTGTCGCCAGAGCAGTATCGTGTGTGTCGTGAACATGGCACCGAGCCTGCCTTTAGCGGCGAATACTGGGATAATAAAAACTCAGGGATGTATCACTGTGTGGCCTGCGGCGAACCGCTGTTTGAGTCCGGCACTAAGTTTGATTCGGGTACCGGTTGGCCGAGCTTCTATCAGCCTGCAAATGAGCAGTCTGTAGAAACCCAAGAAGACCGCAGCTTTTTTATGCGCCGTATCGAAGTGCACTGTCGTCGCTGCGATTCGCATTTAGGCCATGTTTTTCCTGATGGCCCGAAGCCCACAGGGATGCGTTACTGTATAAACTCCGCATCTTTACAGTTTGAAGCAAAAGAGTAGTCATGATTCAGCGCGTTTTTCGTATTGTTCTTGTTCTGTTAACGGCATTTATTGCTGCCGTTCTAATTGGTGGTTTTATGACGCCGTCTGAATGGCGTTCAGAAGCCGAGATAGAGATTAATGCTCCGGTCTCAACAGTATATGAGCAGGTGAATACGCTAAAACACTGGCCGACATGGACCGCTTGGAACCCAGAAGTGTATCCGGATTTAGAAATTAGTTTCAGTGGCCCTGAGTCTGGTGCTGGCGCCCGTTACCAGTGGTTTGATGGTGCAATGCATGGTGAGCTTTCTATTCACGATACCTTAGCCAATGAAACGGTTTATTACACCGTGACGATGGACGACGGCGAATTTGAAATGGATTGCGGCTTTACCTTTACTGACGGCGTGAATGTGGGCGTGCAATGGGCATGTTGGGGTGATGCAGGTGCGAACCCAGTGGCGCGTTTAATGATGAAATTCTACGAGCCAATGATGCGCAAAGACTTTGAAATTGGCCTGCAGCAATTGAAGGCCAAGTTAGAAACCGGCGCTTAAGCAATCAATCATTAGGGCGCTGCTAGGCCACTAGCAGCGCATTGCGAACGCAATTTCTACCATCTGATTTTGCTTTATATACCGCGCGGTCCGCTGAGCAGCGCGGAATATTTCAGCTACATCAACGCGGCGGTGATTAGGGTAGCTGGCGACGCCAATGCTCACACTGGTGGTGAGGGTAGATTTTTCGTATTCGATGCTGAGCGCATCCACCGCTTCGCGTAATTTCTCAGCAACGACTTCGGCATCGCTTTGTTCCGTGCTGTCGAGCAATACACAAAACTCATCGCCACCCCAGCGCGACAGTACGTCAGTTTGGCGGAGTGCTTTGCGTAGGGTGCTCGAAACAGACTTAAGAATCAGGTCACCGGCTTCGTGGCCGTATTCATCATTGATGATTTTGAGGTTGTCTAAGTCAACCAGCAAGATTGAAATTGGGAGCTGACGCTCGTAAGCGCGAGTGAGTTCAATGGCCGCTACTTTTTCAAAGTGACGGCGCGAGGCGGTGGCGGTTAACCAGTCTTCCGTGGCTTCTTGTTTTAGCTCGCGAATGGCCCGGTGGCGAATCAAGATGTGCTGTACTGTTCTTGATAACAAGCCTGAAGACAGCTCGCTTTTGGGGAAGAAGTCGTCGGCGCCAGCTTTAATAACTTCGAGGCCAAGCTCTTCATTATCATCGCCCGTGACAACAAGGAAGGGCATGCGAATGCCCATGCTCTGTACGCGATGGATAAGATCTAGCGCAGTAGCGTCGCCAAGGTGAAAGTCAGTAAGGCAGATATCGAAGCTTTGTTCTTCTAGCAGCTCTATCGCTTCCTCAACATTGGCCGTGAGGCTGCAATTGTAGTGGGATGATGCGCGCGTGAGCTGACGAGCCAGGACATGTCTATCCATAGGCTGGTCATCCACAATAAGCACATTGCAGACCGTGTCGGTCAAATTTATCCCCTAGTCTTTGTGTGTCAGCGCCTCGCAGGTTGCGTGAGCGATTTCGCTAGCTATTTTAGCAGTTGTTAAACGCTGGTCTACAGTTGTTTTTTCGGCTTCAGTTTCTAGCCATTGCAGAATGTTATGCATCCGTTCAGCGCCAAGGTAGCCAGCTGAGGACTTCAGCCGGTGAGCAATCTGCTGTGCCTCGGCTAAGTCATTGTCGACTAAGGTAATAATTTTTTCGCAGCCGTCGAGCAAATCTCGGCGATAACGAGCAACCAATGCTGGGTACTCATCTCCCATCATTTCAACAAATTCTTTATGGGTTGAGAGATTTAATACTATTGGGTGTCGTAATTGCGCAACGAGTGCTTCATTGCCATTCAGGTTTTTAGGTAATGCTTCGCAAATTCCAGTGAGGACTTCCCATAACCGGGCTTTTTTCAGAGGCTTTTCAATGTAGTCATCAAAACCTTCCTGCATATAGCGTTGCCGGTCGCCCTGTAAGGCGTGGGCGGTTAGCGCGACAATAGGAGGCGTGGGCTTATCCAGCTGGTGAATGGCGTGCATGGCTTCAACGCCATCCATCTCCGGCATTTGGATATCCATCAACACTAAATCAAAGTTATTTTCGGCGCAGGCGGCGATCGCTTCTTTCGCGTTTTCGGCGAGCATGACACTGCAATGCATCGACTCGACGAGGCGTGTGCCGACTTTGCGGTTGATAAGGTTGTCGTCAACCAGTAGCACCCATAGGTGTTCATCTAGCTCAAAATTATGGTCGACTCCGGCCGCGCCTTTTTGTCCTTCTTCTCGGTTAATAGTCAGAGGTAGGTGCAGTGTGAACTGCGTGCCTTTGCCGACTTCGCTATTCACCATAATGTAGCCATTCATGAGCTTGGTGAGTTGCGAGCAAATAGCTAGGCCTAGGCCGCTGCCACCATATTTGCGCGTGGTAGAACTATCACCTTGGGTAAACGCATCAAACAACAGTTGTTGCTTATCTTGCTCAATGCCGATGCCAGTATCGTTTACCTGAATTTCAAATCCGCGTTCAGCGTATTCTGCCACCGTAATACGAACTTCTACGTGTCCGTCATGGGTGAATTTGAGTGCGTTAGAAACGAGGTTAGAAAGTATCTGGCGTAAGCGTGTGGGATCGCCTTTGAGAGGCGGTAAAGGGCTAGGTTCGTAGATTGCCACCAGCTCAAGACCTTTGTCTTTAGCGGTGCTTTTGAACAACTGTAAGACGCTGTCGCAGACTTCTTGAATATAGAAGTCGCGATTTTCTAGCGATAACTTGCCTTGCTCGATCTTAGAAAAGTCGAGAATGTCATTGATGATATGCAGCAAGGTTTCGCTGCTGAGCTTTAAGGTATTCAGTAGCTCGAGTTGCTCACGGTCCTGAGCCATTTCACTGAGCAGCTCAGTTGTACCAACAATACCGTTAAGAGGGGTTCGAATTTCATGGCTCATATTGGCCAAAAATTCGGATTTCATTTGTGACGCTTTTAATGCTTGGTCGCGTTCTTGTTTAAGCGCTTCGAGCTTAGCTTCAAGCTCGGCGATCCTTGCTGTGTCAGGCGTGTTGGCTTTGTTTTCCATAACCACTCTGGCCAGCTATTGGCGCAACAAAATCTCTGTACTTAGCAGCTGTAGACTAATGATAGGTTTTGACTTGGCCCTTGCCACACCCCGCATGCACGCGCCCCTCATGTTTGGTGTATTTTCACAAGCGTAGCACCACTTTGGAGCAATGCGAACCACTATAAGAAGTGTTGGATCTTATAGCGGTTTAATTCGCAGGGCTTAACAGCAGCTGGCAGCCGTTTGGCTTTGCTGAGTGCTGCCTAGGGTTTCGTTAGCTGGGCGTTTCTTGCCGGGTAGGCAGCAGCTAGAACCAATCTCTTTTTCATCGGCCGGCGCAATACCAACAAAGTCGTCTTTCATTGGGCCATTCATTAGGAAGTCGAAGGTGCGCTTGCTCACGGCCATGCGTTCACCTTTCGGGTAGGTATAGCCGTCGTCATCTTTCACTTCCGCAAAAGCGCCGGTGTAGATCACGGCGTGGCCGTAATCGGCGCGGCCTTCGTTGCTGCGTTTATGTGCAGTGATAGTGACAGAGCGGAACTCGATACCTTCTACGGTTTGCCAAGGTGTTGGGTCCCATTTGTCGTAGGCGACGCCGGAAAAACCGGCTTGGCTGAAGGCGTCTAAAAAGGCTTTTTCATGATAAGCACCAGAGATGCAGCCGCTCCATAGG
>JAPPPA010000174.1 GCA_028817755.1 Gammaproteobacteria bacterium
TAGCTGGAGCTGGATCTGGAGCTGGAGCTGGAATTAGTTGGGGGGCTCGAGGCGATTCGCTGTCAAGCGTTTCTGGCGTGGCCAACGCTATAATTTGTGTCGTTTCTACGGCAGCTGGCGCTTCTTGCGCCTCAGGCTCAATCACTAAGGCTGACTTCGCCGCAGGCAAACCGGCTTCAGCGGCTTTTTCATACCATTCCACCGCTGCAAGGCGATCAGCTTTATCAGCACTAAAGTCTAAACGCTGGGCCAACTCATATTGGGCCAAAGGAAATCCCGCATCCGCCGCTCTCCGCAACCAATCTGCGCGCTTTGCGGAATTTGCTTGTACGCCTTCGCCCGTTTCATAAAGCCAGGCCAAGTTATACATTGCCGCCGGCTCGCCATTTTCTGCTGCAGAATTAAACCAACGAGCAGCTAGAGCCAAATTTTGATCAACACCACGACCAGCGTAATACAAATAGCCTAACGCCAGCTGGGCTTCCTTAACCCCTTGTTCTGCCTCGGGTTTTAGTAAAATAGCAGCCGTTAATGCATCGCCCGTTTCGTAAGCGCGCATAGCGGTTTCCAAGTTATTTGCTTGCGCAAAGGAACCGAAACCAAGCAGCAGCAGACCAACCACTGAGGCCATTAATGCTTGCCCAAAGGCAAACAAGTTTTGCATCAAACCAGCGAGTATTCGAGAATGGTTACATATCATGCTGCGGCGCACTTTAGCCCGCGGCACTACGCACAGCAACACACAACCTAACTGCGCCATTTGCGGCGCAGCATGATGCCGGTCCAAGGGGACAGTACAAATGAAGAAAATTTGGTTAGCCGCTAGCCTATTTTTTGCCAGTCACAGCGTTTGGGGCGCAGACTTACTTAAAGCCGAACAACTACTCGGCGCCGGCCAAGCCGATGCGGCATTACTAGAAGTTGAAGCCTTTTTAGCAAACGACCCCACCAACCCAGATGGACGCTTTATTCAAGGCATCTCTCTTGCACGCTTAGGTCGTGCTGATGAAGCGATTACGGTATTCCGTGATTTGACTAGCGACTACCGTGAAATCCCTGAGCCATATAACAACCTTGCGGTATTACTGGCACAAACTGGTGACTACACCGGTGCCCGTAACGCACTAGAAGAGGCCGTTAAATATCACCCGAACTACACGGTTGCGTGGGAAAACCTCGCCGATATCTACAGCGTTATGGCAACCGTTGCCTATGAAAAAGTATTAGAGCAAGACCCTGCCAACGCTGTTGCGAAACAACGCCTTGCCGCTATGAGTGGCGCCGTTACGGAAGCGCCAGCTCCCGCACCAACACCCAGCGCTCCGCAACCGGCACCTAAAGCAGCTGATAGCGCTGGTGACTCACTAGCCGCGGTACCTATTCTGCCTACTGGCACAGACGTTGAAGAAGTACTCGGCACCGAAGAGTCAGCGCCAGCACCGGTTCAACAGCAAGCCGTAGTTGCTGCGACTAACCTGCCGCCTGAGCAGGAAGCGGTAATGGGTTATGTACGCAGCTGGGCAAGTGCCTGGTCTGAAAAAGATATTGAAAGCTATATCGGCGCCTACGGTAGTAACTTCCAACCACAAGACAACCAAACACGTGGCGATTGGGAAAAAGGCCGCCGCGCGCGCCTAGCTAAGCCTTCTCAAATTTCGCTACAACTCAGCCAGCCATCCGTTACCTTCTTGGATAGCGACTTGGCCATGGTTAAGTTCGTACAAGCTTATCGCTCCAATACTTACCAAGACACCGTTAGAAAGACCTTGCTAATGGAACGTGAAGGTAGCGACTGGCGCATCGTTCGCGAACAATCTATCCGCTAAGGGTCTAACATGCTGAGCACTTTCGCCCGGCGGCTTAGTCGCTGCCGAGCTTCTTCTGTTTTTACGCTGTCAAAACAAGCTACGGCAGCTAGCTTGCTGCTTACAAGCGGCTTGCTCACGTCTTCTGCCTTTGCAGAGCATCAGCAAATCCAGCTTTCGAATGCACGCTTTGTAAGCCCGGAAGAAACCTTACTGATTAACGCGCTACACAATTGGGAAGACGGCAACCCCAGCCTGGCTGCCACAGCGTTAGATTCCTTAATGTTGCTTGCGCCAAAGTTTGGTGTTGCCCAAAGCTTGCAGCGTGCCATCCGCAAGCAACCCACGCTCGGCGAACAAGGTATCTACGAAACCATAATGGCTCAGCCATTAAGTAACGCCACCAAAACAGAGTTCCAACAGCGTTGGGATTACTTTCTGAACCCCGCACCAGTCGGCAAAGTCCCTTCCGCGATTTTGCGACTTTCGGAAACCCAAAAATATGCCGTCGCGGTCGACATGAGCCGCAACCGGATTTACCTATTCGAAAACAAAAATAGCCAGCCACAATTGATCGCTGATCTTTATGCCGGCATTGGCAGCAAAGGCTTTGGCAAGCAGGTTCAAGGCGACCGCAAAACGCCCATTGGCGTTTACTTTGTTACCAGCCAATTAGCAGACCGTGACTTAGACGAGCTATATGGCATTGGCGCCTTTCCTCTGAATTACCCCAATGCACTGGATCGCGAGCGCGAGCGCACCGGCGGCGGCATTTGGATCCACGGTGTGCCACGCAACACTTGGACCCGCGCACCGCAATCTAGCCGTGGTTGCGTCACCATTGCTAACCGTGACTTCGAACGCCTGATGGGCCGAATCAAGCCTCGCAGTACGCCTGTGGTCCTGAGCGAAGGCTTAAATTGGGTAGACCCAGACAAACTTGCTAAAGACCATGATGCCGTTATCAGCGGTATTAAGCAGTGGGCGGAAGACTGGGAAAGCTTAGATACAGCAAGGTATCTAAAGCATTACAGCGAAGATTTCGTTGGCCAAGAAATGGACTTCGCGGAATGGAAAGAACATAAGTATCGCGTCAACGAACGTAAAGAATGGATCAAGCTTGAGCTAGGCGATATCAGCCTATTCAAAGACCCCAAAGAAGATGTGATTGTTGCCACCTTCTTGCAGGATTACAGCAGTAACAACTTCTCTAGCCGTGATTACAAACGCCAATTTTGGCAGCGGCAAAGTGATGGTTCTTGGAAGATTCTCTTAGAAAACGGCGTTTAATACGCCGTTTTTTATGGGCGTAGCTTCTAGTGAAAACCAGATTCAGCAGCAGCCCTTAAATCATCTGCCACAACTTCCTTAACCGGCTTACCCGGCTCACGCGGTAAACGGCTACGCAACCAGCGCACCAAGTCCACCCAAATTTTAGAGCGCTCTTTAATACTTGGTAGCACACCCGCGCTTGGCAACTCTACCGTGAGCA
>JAPPPA010000184.1:0-13317 GCA_028817755.1 Gammaproteobacteria bacterium
GAGCGCTACAATGGCATTGTAGAGGTCGGCGGTTCGATCCCGCCTAGCTCCACCAGATTTACCAACTCCTAGGCATATGTTGGTAACGACTCGGTGTCCCGTTCGTCTAGAGGCCTAGGACTCCAGGTTTTCATCCTGGCAACAGGGGTTCGACTCCCCTACGGGACGCCACTATTAAAAAGGCTTACTTCGGTAAGCCTTTTTTATTTCTCCCGCTGAAATAAAAATATAAAAAGGCCGATGAAAATTCATCGGCCTTTTTGTTTTCTAATGTTGTTAGCTCATTAACAAGAGCGACACTCCAGCTTGTTAATACGCTGGCGAATACTATCGGGAATATCTATCCGACAATTGTTGCGATAGTCATAGCTCACAATCTTGCCTGTACCTTCTGCGGCGACTTTCTCAGCTTTCCCGCTCCACACCACATACTGCATCGTTAAATCACTATCGCGCATTTCTACCACGCGAGCAGCCAGCTTCAGGTCATCAGGAAACGTAACCGGAAATTTATACTTGCATTCGGTATGCGCCAAAATTGGGCCTACACCGCTTTTCTCAATTTCTTGTAAGTATTGAATCTTCTCAAAGTAAGCAATGCGCGCATCTTCAAAGAAGCGGAAGTACACCACGTTATTCACATGATTAAAGGCATCCATCTGCCCCCAGGCAACGGGCATATCAATAACGATAGGAAACTCTTCAAGCGCGCTGATAGTCATGGTGTCTCTCAAATATGGCGTCCCAGAGAGGAGTCGAACCTCCGACCTGCCGCTTAGGAGGCGGCTGCTCTATCCAGCTGAGCTACTGGGACAAATTCAGTTGGCGGAAGATTCTAACAAAGCCGCCTGCCACAACCTCAATAAATCCGTCGAAAAGGCGCAAAGCAAAATCTGCTCCAAGCCATGATTAGGGGCAGTCACCAAGAATTCATTAATTGCGGCAATAGAAACTTCACAAGCTGACTGCAAGGGGTACCCGTAAACACCGCAGGAGATAGCTGGAAAAGCCACAGAACGGCACGCATTCTCGCTCGCCAGTCGTAAGCTCTCTTGATAACAACTCGCCAGCAATGCCGACTCGTTTGCGGCGCCACCCTGCCACACTGGGCCAACGGTATGAATCACATAACCGCTCGGCAACCGGTAAGCCTGGGTGAGTTTGGCTTGCCCGGTTTCACATCCACCCAAACCGCGACACTCAACTAATAGCTCTGGCCCCGCCACCCGATGAATAGCACCATCAACGCCACCACCGCCTAGCAAGCTGTTATTCGCGGCATTAACTATGGCGTCGACTTTTAATTGGGTGATATCACCTTGAACAACTTGAATCAGATCAAGCGGGCTCATAGTCCCAACTCACCATTTTTTTCAGCATAGGGAAATACAATGCCAACTTAATAGGGCGCTGTTCTAATTGGGCGTAAACATCACCATAACGGTTAAGTTGGTCGGCATAGCGTAGCTTCTCATTTTCTAGAAAGCCTTCGACATCACCGCCCTCGTGGCCACCAGTTTTGTAATCCACAATCCAGCGCACGCCATCATTCACAAAACTTCTATCGACAATAGAGTGGCGTACGGCACCATTCACATCTACATGACTAAAGGCTGCTTCACAAACGGCTTCTTGCTGCTCACCCAGCAGCCATAAACCTTGCTCATCTGACAAGGTGTTACGCAAACCTCGCAACACCCGTTTAGCCGCTTGCTGATTAGCCTCAGCGCTCAAGCCATATTCCGCCAATTGCGCTTGAATGGCTGGCTCCAGTTGGCTCGTAGAGTCCACCGACCATTGACCAACCCCCTGCTCCGCCATCGTTTGCAACAGTTGGTGCAACACGGTGCCGATAATCATTGCTGCAGGGCTTGCCCAGTCAAATTCCAAGGCTTCTTCAGACTCCAACTGATGAGCCTCATTACCTTGCCATTTGACTGAAGAGGGCGGCGTTACGACCTCAGCACCCGCTGCCTGCCGCTGTAACCTAGGCACATATCCCGGAGCGTCACTTTCATCTTCAACCGGCTCAATGTCGGGTAGGCGATCATCACATAACCCCGCTTTTAAAAGCCCAGACCATATTGGTGCCAGCAAACTGTCCTTAGTCGGTACCGCCTCACCAGTTTTACTAGGCCTTAAACTCGCAAACAGATACAAGCGTTGCTTAGCGCGAGTAGCTGCAACATAAAGTAAACGCACTGACTCTAGACGGCTCTTCTGTTTATCCAGCTCTCGCAACCAACGGTAAATACCGCTTTCTGTTTTCGACTTCCCAGCTAACGGCGCCAGCAGTACAGCTTCCTCACCACTGGCTAGCGTCATCTCTTGCAAGTAAAGCAGCCGGTTATCGTCAGCCTTAGCCTTTCTATTCAAGCCCGGCAAAAGCACTACATCAAACTGCAAGCCTTTCGACTTATGCATCGTCATGACATCAATTTTGCATTCTGCGTCATGACTCACAGGGGCATACAGGCTCGCCACTGCGCGTGCTAATTCGTCAACCGAACTAATAGATCCAATGGCATCAGACTGACTTTCCACATGCGCTAAGGTATCTATATAGAGCCTTGCCGCATCAAGGTCATCGGCGCTGGCTAGTTGTAACCCTCCTAACTGCGCCCAAATACTTTCTACTTGTTGATACAACGCTCGTGGGTCTTGCCTAGCTGGCAAGCTAGCTAATAAACGCTGAACACGTTGCTGCCCATCCGTAGACAACTCTGGCAAACGCTGCTGCATGAGGAGTGGTAATACTGAGCCTTTATCGCCATCACACAAAACCAGCAAATCGGCTAATGACAATCCCAACAGTGGCGAGCGCAATACCGCCAACCACGCTAAACGGTCCGCCGGATATAACAAGGCAAACGTTAATTGCATTAAATCCGACACTACGGCTTTATCGCCTAAGTTTTCTAACTCAACGGCACGATAAGGAATACCTTCAGCACGTAACTGCTGCACAATTTCGGCTACATGCCCGCGGCTTCGTCCCAGCACAGCAATAGATGCAACATCTGCATCGGCAAGGCTTTTATGAATAACGTCTAATGCTTGCTCGGCTTCCGTCTTTTCTTCTAACACGTGGCGCGTTTGCACGCACACAGCAGCACGATCAAGCGCTGAATGAAAAGCGACAGAGGGGGCGTATGGAATAGCACCTAACAAGCTATCTTCTTGTGGTGGGAAAGCTTCCGAAAACTGCTCATTTACCCAAGCAACAATATCTGCCTGCGAACGAAAATTAACTTGTAACTGCAATGGCGTTAATGGCATTGCTGGCGATAGCCCGTGATGCCAAGCATTTAGAAACAAACCAACATCCGCTTCACGGAAACCGTAAATCGACTGCATGGGATCGCCCACCGCGAAGAAGCTACGCCCATCACCCGCCTGCCAGCCCGCCGTTAAGCGGCGAAACAACTCAAACTGATTATGAGAAGTGTCCTGAACCTCATCCGCTAATACATGCTGAATTTGATAGTCCAGTGCCAGCGCCAAATCCGTCGGTGACTCAGGGTCACCCAAGGCTTGTAACGCCATTTGCGTTACCTGGGCATGATCAATCTGGCTGCGTTCAACAAAGAGGTTGTGTAGCTCCAAGACGGCAGCTCGCAATAAGCCCGCAATAGCCGGTAACACTTCCAGCTCAGACTCCAAACTGTCGCCACTTGGCAATAACCTCAACGCATCTAGCGCTTCAATAAATGCTGGCGCCAAACCATCAACCACGTCGACAAAGTCTTGTTTTAGCTGCTTACCTGCGTCACCCGCAGGAAAACCATAATTCTTATTCAGGCCACGGGCGCTACGAACTTCACCATCAGCCTTTAATAGACACTGAGCGATACCCAACCAAAGCGGCAAGTCCTCAGATCGACACCGCCAACAGGCATCATCTTCGGCCAATACATAACGCCACTCCGCTAAGGTGGCCATTTTATGTCCGTCCAACAAATTCGCGGCGGCTTGCGAACAAAGCAGCTGTATAGCCTTACGTTGGGAAGAGTCGATTAGCGCATTGAGCTGCTGCAGCTGCTGTTCTACGACACTACTTACCACGCTCTCAAAATAGCTAGTATCGGCAACCGCATCTTGGCCTGATGCCAAATGGCGAAGCCACTGATCACGTTTACCAAGCATCGCTGCCAATAGCTCAATAACCTTGGGGAAATGCCCATCCATATGGACCAATACGGTACGAGCGACTTGGTTAGCTTCTGAGTTCAATGGTGCTGCTAATGCTTCTTGCAATGCACGTTCAGCTGCCTCTTGATATAGCGGTCTTGCATCATCAACCGTAGATGGGCTTCCTCCCAGCTGAGAAAGCACTGGCATTTGCCGCACCAAACTGCCGCAAAGCGCATCAATTGTCTGCACCCGCAAACGTGACGGGCTTGCTAAAACACCCCATCCCTGTTCACCATCTCGCATTAAAGCGGCACTCGCTAGCTGCCAAGTTTGCCGCTCATGTTCTGTGCTCGGCTCTGGGCCAGATGCGGCCTGCAACGCTTTTAAAATACGATCCCGCATTTCCGCCGCAGCTTTACGGGTAAAAGTAATCGCAACAATATTCTCAGGCTCGTCTACCGTCGCCAATAAGCTCAAATAACGTTGCGTGAGCAACTCTGTCTTACCGGAACCAGCTGGCGCCTGAACAATAAAAGATTCGGCTGTATTTAATGCTTGGCGGCGCTGCGCGTGATCAGCTATTTGCATACCCAGTACCTCCTAGCGATTCTAAATCAACCCGGCACAGCGGTTTTAAATCACAGTAATAACAACTACTCGGATTTTTGGGCGCGACTGCAGCGTCACCCGCCGTAAACTCATTCGCTAACTTTTCTAGCTCTTCTTCCCAAGCTGGGAACAACGTAGCTAAGTCAGGCTGATAGTAACGCCCTGCTTCTTCTGGGCTGGCATCCCCCAGACTCAGCCCCTGCATGACGTTTTCGTCTTCTGTTAAACCCAAGGCCTGCACTTTGCCCGGCGCCAGTTGCGCAAACATGACCGCTGCTACTTTTTGCTCACGTTGTTTTAACTGCACGGCATATAGCGGCAACTGCGGCTGCTCTGGCCGCTCAGGATTCCAAGCCGCCACTTTCAAGTTATCACTGGTTTTATAGTCGGTAACTACCAAGCGGCCATCTTCCAATTGATCAATACGATCTACCGATAGCTGCAGGCGCAAGCGCGCCACTGAAGCACTTAGCTTCTCTTCTTTACCAACAACAGAAAATGGCTCACGACTTTTCTCGAGTTTTAACCAAGCCAAAATCAACGGATGCAATACCGCCATTTCTAAGTTGCGTAATGACTCGGCCAGCAATGGCTCACTCGCATGCCGACCTTTAGGCTCAGCGTCCACTACTGCCGCTCGTACAGCGACACTTAATTCTGGCTCACTTAAGGCATTCAATGCTGAGTGGTTCTGTAACCGTTGCCATAAGATTTCTAAAGCCCGGTGTAACTGATTACCTAGATCTTGTTTGCTAATGCCCCAGCTGGGCAGCTCAATCGCACGCGCATTCAGCCGCCAACGCGCAAACGCTCTGAAAGCACAAGCCGACTGGTCTTCAAATAAGCGCGAACCACCTTCAATAGCGACTGGATGCTCACCAGCAATAGCTGGAGCTTGGTTATCTTCAAACTCTTCAATCTCGGCAGTTTGGGTCTGCTGTTTTACCCAAGATTGTATTTCACAATCTTGAGCTTGCAACTCGGAATACTCACTTACCACCTGCGCTGGCCGTAAAGGACTGTCGCCGTCACTTAAGGCACAACTAAAGACAACCTCTTCTGCAGTTTGCGACAGTAAAGCAACCAACTGCTCGGCCCAAGCCTGCTCTTTTACTGAGCTTGCTCGGGGCAGCCCGAGCTCACGCTGCCATTCACGCGGAATATATGGATCTAACTGCACCGACTCAGGTAAGACATCATCTGTTACGCCTAATACCCACAAAGCATCAAAACGCTGCCCGATAGTTTCCAACGGACCCAATACCTGGACAGGCGCAGCCGAGCCTTGCGGTTGGAATAACTGCTTATCTGCTGCCTGAACCAAGGCTTGAAGAAAATCTTTCGGCCCGTGTTTAGACGCGACTAAATCCAGTTCAGCGAGACTGCTTAATACCGTGTTAAACCGTGTGACTGCTTGCCACCGCAAGCTATCGAGACTGGGATCGCCACTTAGCGGCCGCGCCCAACCCATTTTCTTTAAACATTCTGTAGCGGGCTGCAACCAAGCAGAAAGACTCGCCGGCAAAGACTCTTTAGTGCGCTGCCACTCAGTTTGTGCGGCATCTATTTGGCTAAGCAAGCTGGCACAGCGTAACTGCGCCTTCGTCGCTATCTGCCGTGCCGCAGATACCGAACATAGCGGATGTTTCGACTCTAATACCAACCTTGCCCACTGCGTCCTAGCCTGCTGTTCATCAGTAAAACCCGCTAACCAAGGGCTCTGTAATAACGTCGCCACTTGCTCAACCGGTAACGGAGTTTGCAACCACTGCAAACTCGTTAACGCTGCACGCACCACCGTTTGACGCGATAACGGTTCCCCCAAGGAAAAGTTAAACGCTTCCGTAACTAGCTCATCACCAGGAGACCATAGTTCTTGTGGTTGCAAACTTTGCTGTAGCGCTTTGCGCACGGGTAACTGCTGTTGATTGGCTTTTAGCAAAACAATCCCCAGCTGGGCTGCCGGATTGTTCAACAACGTTTGCCGCGCCCAACTGGCGGCTTGCTCTATCTCGGCTTGAACGGTGGGTGCACTGAGTAAGCGTGGCTGCGCCTCTGCCACTGCTAACGATAATTCGGTTACCTCAACCCCACGCTTTGCCAATGCCATCAGCACCGCGTTTTCTTGAGGAGACAAGGCCTGCAAACCAGCCAAATAAACCTGTTTCGGCAAGGGTAGCGGCGTTTCTGAAATAAGCTGTGTCAGCACCGAAGGCAGCTGAGCAGAGTCAATCCAATGCTCCTGCGCTAGCTTTCGCTCAACCTGCTGCCGCCAATGCGAAAAGGCCGCTTTATCATCGCTGCAATATTGTGGCCACTCTCGATCTCGCAACTGCCATTGCTCTAATAATTTCCAAGCGCGGTGTGCTGTTCTAGCAGCGGCTTGGCGGTTGACTAAAACCGTTCTCTTATCGCGGCTTATGGCGTCTAACCACAAACGCTCAGCTTGGGTTTCCGAAAGCTTTACCGCACCCGCAAACTCGCTTTCCCAGCCATATAGCCGCCCGGCCAAAGATTGCAGCCAGAGGTTGTTTAACCAAGCGCGGAAAGGCTGGATATTAGGCGTCTGCCAAACTTGGCCGCCTTTATTAACTTGCTCGGCTTCCCACTCACCCAGCAGACTACGGCGCAAACGGTTATTACCCGTTAGCACTAAGGCATGCGCAGACTGAGCTTGCTCTAACGCGGCAAAAATAGCGGGATGGCGGGGCATGGTGTCGTGAATTTGATAGTCAGCGGCTCAGATTACCATGCGGTATATAGGGTGGTAAGCAACAGCGCCACTGCACCCATAGCCGTCAACACCCAACCAATTTTACGTTCGCGTTCACCGAACCATTGCCATGGAAAAGCGTCGATGGCTTTGTGGCCAATCCAAGGCAATAAAAAGCCATAGACTAGGGCCGCAAAAATATTAATGTGAATAATCGTTAACAGCACAAACCACGCTAACGCCGCGCGGTAGATAAACACTTCAACGCGGCCTGCCTGCCTCTCGGGGCAAGCAATACGTACCATGCTGAGGCCGATAATTAAGATACCGGCAGAAATAAAATAACTAACCATGGCGCTATGATGCCTGAACCCCTTAGCCGCAAGCTATGCAAAACCTAAAATTAGAGACAGTAAAAGCACACCCCTACCACCAGTACCTTGGTTTAGAAGATTTCAATTCCAAAGAGGGCACGGGCTCACTAACACTAAAGGTCAGCGACAAGCACATTAATCCCGCGGGAGTGTTGCATGGCGGTGTGGTGTATTCGGTATTAGACGTGGTTTCTTACGTCGCTTTACTGAGCAAACTAACGGCTAAGCAAGAGGCCGCGACCCATGACATCCATGTATCTGTAATGCGCCCAGCTAAAGCCGGTGATACGGTGAGCTTTGTCGCCCAAGTAGAAAAACTGGGCAAGAGCCTCGCCTTCATCACATCCAAAGCCAAGGTAGATGGCAAAACAATCGCTACTGCCCGTATAACCAAAAGCATTATTTCCTAATGGCTACTATCTTCGACAAAATCATTCGTGGTGACCTCCCTGCCAGCTTTGTGTGGCAGGACGATATCTGTGTTGCCTTTATGGACATCAGCCCCACCTCGCCTGGCCACACACTAGTAGTGCCAAGACAAAGCGTGGTGACATTGGCTGAGTTAGACGCAGCCACACGCGCGCACTTATGGGAAGTTGCCAACCGTATTGCCGTTGCACAACAAAAAGCGCTCGGCAGTAAGGCACAACACTTTTGGGTAAACGACGGCCGCGCCGCCGGGCAGTCTGTACCGCATGTGCATATTCATGTGTTGCCGCGATATGGGCGCGACCAGCTGCAAACCATGGGCCGGGTTACTTGGCACCTACTAACACTCGCGATTCCGAAAAAGCCGAGCAAAAAACAACGTGAAACCCTAGAGGCCCAGGCCCAAGCTATTGCCGCCGAGCTAGCCAAGTCATGAATGAGTTTTTGTCCTTAGGCGGGTTATTTCTCTCCGCTGTTGGTTCGGCAACCCTACTGCCTGGCACCAGTGAGGCCGTACTCGCTGGCTTGCTTTACCAAGGCCTAATTCCCGTCACACTACTTTGGCTAGTCGCTAGTGTAGGCAACAGTGCGGGGTGCATCATTAACTGGTGGGTTGGCGGCCAGCTCGACCGCTTTAAAGATCGTCGCTGGTTTCCGGTAAAAGAAGACCAGCTCGACAAAGCTGCCGTATGGTTTGAAAAGTACGGCCGCCTCAGCCTGCTACTCGCTTGGGTACCCGTTGTCGGCGACGCACTCACTGTGGTCGCCGGTCTATTTCGGATGCATGTAGTGCCGTTTTTTGTACTGGTCTTTATCGGCAAAGCAGCACGCTATGCCGTGTTTATCTGGCTCACAATTCAAGCACTAGAGGCGGCTGCCAACTAAGGCACGGTACTTAGCACCGCATTGGCGCCAATAGGAAAGATTGGCAACACAATCGTACCCGTCGCGCTGGTGGTATTAGCGGCCGGTTGGTTCTCATTGACTGCCGTAATACTAAACTGAGGGTGCGTTGCATACGCCATAACACCAACGTTATCGCCAGCTTGTAGCAGCTCACCAACGGCGACCAATTCTTCGTCGGTATAGTCGGCGCCTTCGAAAGCCGTCATCATTTCGTCAATCAAAATCGTATCGCCACCACGCTCGAGACATAGCCCCATAATGGCAACATTCACGTTTCCGGCGGCGCCATCCACGCTCAAGGTAGGCAACCGTGGCACGCCTGCTAGCACATAGGTTTCACCATCATCTGGCACGGTATAAACCGTTTCACACACGCTTGGAGAAACCGCCGGAATGGCGCTCACAGTGAAGTTAAGTGCGGTTTGGTCAATAGCAATGCTGCTATCAAAACTACTGTCCTGCCCGGGCATGTTATTGAGCACAACAGCGTTGTTATCGTCTAAGGAAATACACACTTCGTTAATGCCGCTAATCACACTGGCATCAGCACCGCGTAAATAATGATCAAACCAGCGGCGCACATCTGACCAAGGGTCTTGTTCTGCACAGTGGTTGGTTGTATCGCCAAACCCAGCAACAGGGTTGAAGTGACCACCTTGAGTTGAAGTCAGACGTACATCACCACCCGTCGCCGAAAGCACACGATAGTTATTAGCAGCTTCTTGCAGCGGGAACAGCACATCGCGATTACCTTGAATCAGCAACGCATTAATAGCGGGAAGGTTGACTGCAGGTGATGCCGTATCAAACGACGCATTATCGTTTTGCAGATTCACAAAATAATCCAAGCCGTTCATATCCATAAACTCAACGATGGTGTTGTTTGGATCAAACTGCGCGCGCGACTTGGTGGCAGGCGAGGACATGTTCGTGCAAGCTTCTACCAGCACATCATGTCGTGTCTGGCCACCTTGGTTCGCTAGCGCTGAGGCACAAAGCAAATTGCCAAAACCACCTTTTACCGCGTTGTTAGGCAAAATGGATTCATGTAACGAGTGCCAGGTACCTACTGGCACAAGGGCATCAATACGAGAGTCTAAAACCGCTAATGGGAACTGAAAGCCGCCACCGTAAGAACCACCAATCGTACCTACGACCATATCGCCACTTTGGTCGCGCTTAATAGGCAGCGTGCCGTTGTCTGCCTGACGCTCTAACCAGTCCAACACTGCCATAGCGTCATAGGTTTCGTGATAAGGGTTCATCACCATGATGTCGCCCTCGGTTTGCCCCCAGCCACGCTCAGAAAAGCTGATCACGATATAGCCGTTATGGGCAAACTCCCGCACCAAGTTATCGGTTTTACCGAAAATACCGGAACCTAGGTCAGCACAGTTGTAGTCGTAAGCCCCTCGCTCACTAATGCAGTCATTACCACGGTCAGCAAGATCTAATTTAGAACCACCCCAGCCATGGCTGTGCAAAATCACAGGGAACGTATCGCCTTCACTGTATGCAGGCACCGACACATTGGCATCAACCCAAGTATCCGTTACACCATAGTAATTCGCTGGATCATCACGACCGTCGTAGCAAAACGGTAAGTTGTTCGGATTTGCCACGCCAACGTAACAATCTTGAGGCGCCGTCGACAAAATAGGATCTAGACCATCAATGCCATCTTGATCAGCCGTACGCGTATCTGTTGCAAACACTCGCGCAGCAATCACATCGTCGCTACCACCTACCTCTGTAGTTAAGTTAGCAAGCGGTCCTTCGGGCGAACCACTACAAGCCGAAAGTACAAAAACAATAGAAAGCGCTGCCGCAATTCGCAACACAAACGATGGAATAAACATGTTGTCCCCTTGCAAGTCTCTAGCGTACTTGCTGTCTAATCTTTAGCTATGCGGGGCACATAATATACTAAAGAAGATAGTTGCCACTAATCAGCCAGCTTTTCCAGTCTGCCTTAAAGTGCTCTCGTTAATTATCCAAACGCACTTCAAAAGACACACCGCCTTGTGAACCCGGCACTAATTCACCCGACAGTTGCCAGCGTAAATTTTTCCCATCCATTTCAGTTTGACAGTCGGTAATACCAGCAGGTGTGTCATTACAGGCTTGGCTAATAACGGAGGTGTATTCTGGTTCACGGTCTTCAATTGTGAGATCGCGAATGCGTTGCGATGAGGTATTCACATACCGCAGGGTGAAACGTACGGTTTCACCCGGTTTGGCTTGGGATTTATTGGTTAACTTATCTAGCCGAATACCAGCGGCATTGCTGGACACAATGGTGGTATCTAAGACCGATCCGCTACGTGTCAACGCCGGCGTGGCGACGGTAAAGACAAACTCAGCATCCAGACTGATTGCCGCTTGGTCACCATTGCTGGCGTCCGCAGGTGCTCGTACCCTGAGTAGCAAACATTCAATGCTTGCCGAAGCCACCGTCACGCTCTCACTTACGAGGCTATCTTCAGCGTCCAAGCGACTATTGCAGTTGCTGTCTTGCCAAATATCGGCTTGCCAGCCAGTAGGCACGTTACTTACTGCTAGGCTGAGCTGACCTTCACTACCCGCTAGGAATTGATGGGCATAGACCACTTCCCCGCCAGCATTCACATACCCAATGTACTCGGGCCGTAAGTTAACACCGACCACATCACCAAAATTCAAATCACCGTAAAGCTGGCCGGCATCAGCATTAAAAGTAATGCTATCGGCGTTACGGTCATAGCTGCCATTGCTATTACCCAATTCGGCACCGGTGGATAAATACGGTAAGCGATTAAATTGGCGCAGTTGCACAGCGCCTGCACGCGAAGCAGGCAGCCACAAACGATAACGTCCATCACCGCCACTACGGGCACGATCAATTTCGCTGCCCTGAGCGTCAAGCAACACTAAGAGGCTGTCAGACAAGCCACGTTCATGACCCTCACGCATGCCATTATTGGCACCATTGCGGCGCTGACCGTCGCTATCTACGCCGTTGTCTATAAATACCGAGCCGTCGATCCGGCTACCGTTGAACAGCCCAAAATCCACGGCACCAGAAAAACGCGGCACGCTGAGCAAGTCATAGCGCAGCGATTCAGGGCGTGTGCCAATCCAGCCTGCTGGTAAATTAGGGGTAAAGTCACTGGGATCGTCATTGTCATCAATGATAATGCTTTGGGGTGAATTCACTACGTCTGTGAAACGGTAGCTACCGTTACTGGGGTCTACCGGCACCACCTCAACTTCACCGGCCAAGTTACGGCGCTTGGCCCATAAATTGAGCGCCGGCATACCTTCTGTGGCTTGGGCTCGCCCATCGTGGTTTTGGTCTTCATAAACGCGACCACTAATATCACAAACCTCATAGACGGCGGCGACAGTGTATTCCGCCTCTGCCAGATAAATACCCACGGCCTGCAAAATGGTGTCAACTGCAAACTCCAAGGTAGGTTCTACCACCGTGCGCAGCAAGGTGCCTAGGGTCAGATCAAGAATTTCATCGGTTGTTTCTAGGACCACATCTAAAGTGGTATTTAGGGCATCCAACACATCATCGAGCACGCCACCGCCCTCATCAGGGCCGTCGGCATCAACATCAACGCGAATATCCAGATTGGCAAGTAAGTTACTCAGCAGCCTAGACACTGAGGCAGCCCCACCACTACTACGCTGGGTTTCAGGAAAGGGGCCAAAAAATTGCAACAGCTCAGCAGAACCACTTTCGGTGCTGTGACTGCGCACAGAGACGGCATTTCCAAAATTGACTACGTCGCCATCCAACACGCCTAAGCGCAAGCCTAAGCCAGCAACCTCGCCATAACTTAAATCCTGCTCGGTATTAATCGCACGTTGTTCATTAAAGAACACTTCATCATCAATATGCCCTATCCAGGCATGGGCAACGCTAGGTTCTACCGCAAGTTCAGCAAAGGGCGGGAACACACCGACTCGATTAACGGTGGCCGTGGTTGAGCCAATTTCAAGATACACATTCAGGTCAGCCAGACGAATATCTGCATCGACTTCGGCTAACGGCCCCAATACAGCCAACAAACCGTTCACCAAAGGCGTGCTACTTAAGCTGTTATCAACCAAATCTAGGTTGATTTTTACCCGCATAGCCGGGGAGCGGAATACCGTACCAAC
>JAPPPA010000184.1:13327-14578 GCA_028817755.1 Gammaproteobacteria bacterium
TGGCTCTACCACTTGAATGAATACTTCGGCTTCATTGACCAAACCAGAGGCTTGAAAAATCGGTGGCAATTGCGAGTTGTCCAACTTAAGTGGCGTTGGCGTAGTCGCGGCGTTTTCGTAGTTAAATAACTGAATGCCCCAGGTCAGTATATTCAGGACATTAATATCAACATCAACAAAGCTTCCTTGGTCAAAGTCCAAGTTTAGAAACCCCAGTGGAATGCGGATGCCTTCAATGCCGGGAATGGCCAAGGGCAACGCACGCAGTATATTCGCGGCTACTAAATTGCCGTCGGCCTCTAGAGCATCGGCACTCACCGTAATAAAACTTAGCAAATCAATATCGGCATCTAACACCTGTGCCGGCTCAGCCAGCGCTAACTCGGCTTGTAGCAACGGTATTAATAAGCCTAGATTCACATCTGCCTCAGCCAAGGCCTGATGGTTAATCACCCCGACATCCAACGCGTCTTGCCCTAACAGGGCATTTAACACCGGCCCTAAGATGGTGCCGTTGCCGGTTTCAATCGCTGCCAAACCACCGTCACCATAAACACAAGCACCGCCGGTACAGGCGGCTTGAGCCGACTGCAAGGTACCGAAACAGAGGCCAATTACGGTGAGAATATAAGCAAGGTAGCGCATGGTTTAACAATCACCCGGACGAGGCACAGGGATACGTTCAATTTCGATACCTATTTCGTCTTCGGTCAGTTCAATATTGCCGGCGTTGTAGTAGTTGATTTGTACGCGTCTGTCTAAGGCCCGAGCCTGCTCAGTACAACCACTTCCGCGTGGCTGCTGCTCACCCAAGGCACGCACGCCTATACGTTCAGGTTTAATCCCAGCCAGTTGTAAATAATTGCTGACGGCTTGGGCACGCCGCGCCGATAGGCCCAAGTTGTAGAAAGCGTTAGCCAGCATGTCCGCATGCCCTTCTAGCAGAATCGCTACATTCGGCCAGTTGCGCATAAACTGCACGACATCATCTAACTTACGTCGAGCGGCTTGATTTAGCTGGTCGCTATCCAAGCCAAAATAAAGGTATTTAGGTAGCAGTTTTACCTGTTCATCAGCCCCGCAGGCACAGGCTTTAACCGGCTCGGGGGTAACACAACTCAGCAATAACGGCGGAATGGCTTTGGCTAACCGTTCGGCTTTTAATACCTCGGTGCGGGCGTGGCGCCAACCCAGTTCTTGATACTCATGCACAGCGTGCACCAAGGTCACTTCTAACTCGCCAATTTCAGG
>JAPPPA010000195.1 GCA_028817755.1 Gammaproteobacteria bacterium
GTGTTTAGACATAAGCGAAAAAGTCATCGCCGCCGGTGAGCAGCGTTTAGCTGAGCACAAACATGTGCAGTTCAAGCTTGGCGATATGCACGCTCTACCTTGCGCAGACGCATCTGCCGACCAAGTGCTATTGCTACACGCATTGACCTATACCGAAGACGCCGCTGCGGTCGCTAAAGAAGCCGCCCGCGTGTTACGACCTAACGGCCAAGTCGTCGTTGCCACCCTTAAAGCCCACTCGCATAAGCAAGTGGTAGAGCCGTTTGGTCATATGAACAACGGCTTTAGTGAAAGCCAGCTCACCGGATTATTTGAGGCCGCCGGCCTTACCGTAAACCTTTGCGAAGTCACTTCGCGCGAGGCTCGTAGCCCGCAGTTTGAAGTGATTACCCTACTCGCCACCAAATCGTAAAAACATGTCTCGACTCGACTCATTTAAGCAATCCCTTAAAGAGCGCATCCTTGTATTGGATGGCGCGATGGGCACCCAAATCCAAGGCTTTGGTTTAGAAGAAGCCGACTACCGTGGCGAACGTTTTGCCGATTGGCCTAGCGATATTAAAGGGAATAACGACCTACTCGCCATTACCCAGCCCGACATTATTCGCAGCATTCATAAAGCCTATTTGGATGCCGGTGCCGACATTGTTGAGACCAACAGCTTTAACGCCACCAAAATCTCTATGGCCGAATACGGCATGGAAGACTTATCGCATGAACTCAATATCGCCGCGGCTCGACTAGCGCGCGAAGCCTGCGACGCCGTCGAAGCCGAAACCGGCGTGCCTCGCTATGTAGCGGGTGTACTTGGCCCCACCAGCCGTACTTGCTCGATTTCACCGGACGTAAACGACCCCGGCTTTCGTAACGTCAGCTATGAAGAGTTGGTTGAGAACTATTACGAGTCCACCGACGGCCTCGTCAAAGGCGGCGCCGACTTTATTCTGATCGAAACCATTTTCGACACACTCAACGCCAAAGCCGCAGTCTATGGCGTGAAGAAATACTTCGAAGAAAACGACACGCCAGAACTGCCGATTATGTTGTCCGGCACCATTACCGATGCCTCTGGCCGTACGCTTTCTGGCCAAGTCACCGAAGCGTTCTGGTATTCGCTACGCCACGCCAACCCTATCAGTGTGGGTTTGAACTGCGCGCTTGGCCCAGACCTATTGCGCCAATATGTAGACGCACTATCTAACTGCGCCGATACCTATGTATCTGCTCACCCGAATGCGGGTTTACCGAATGAGTTTGGTGAATACGATCTCGACGCCGAAAACATGGCGGTCTACATCAAAGAATGGGCAGAGTCTGGCTTGGTGAATATTGTTGGCGGCTGCTGCGGCACCTCGCCACTGCATATTGAACATATTGCTAAGGCCGTTAAAGGCATCAAACCGCGCCAAATTCCTGAATTGGAAGTCGCCTGTCGCCTGTCTGGTCTAGAGCCGGAAGTGATTAAAAAAGACAGCATGTTTGTGAACGTGGGCGAACGTACCAACGTGACCGGGTCGGCCAAATTCAAACGCCTGATTAAGGAAGAGCTTTACGACGAAGCCCTCGCCGTTGCTCGCGAGCAAGTCGAAAACGGCGCCCAGGTGATCGACATCAATATGGACGAAGGCATGCTCGACTCCAAAGCGGCGATGGAGCGTTTCTTGCGCTTAATCGCTTCGGAGCCAGACATCAGCCGCGTGCCTATTATGGTCGACTCCTCGAAATGGGAAGTGATTGAAGTTGGCCTGAAGAACATTCAGGGCAAAGGCATTGTGAACTCGATTTCTATGAAAGAAGGCGAGGATCAATTCCGCTATCAAGCGCGCGAAATTATGCGTTACGGCGCCGCTGCCGTGGTCATGGCCTTTGACGAAGACGGCCAAGCCGACACGCTGGAGCGCCGTAAAGAAATCTGTAGCCGCGCCTACAAAATCCTCGTCGAAGAAATCGGCTTCCCGCCGGAAGACATTATCTTCGACCCGAATATTTTTGCGGTCGCCACCGGTATTGAAGAACACAACAACTACGGCGTCGACTTCATCGAAGGCACGCGTTACATCAAAGAGAACCTACCGCACGCCATGGTCAGTGGCGGCGTATCAAATGTGTCCTTCTCTTTCCGTGGCAACAACCCGGTGCGTGAAGCCATTCATAGCGTGTTCCTCTATCACGCCGGTAAAGTCGGCATGGACATGGGCATTGTGAATGCCGGCCAGCTAGAGATTTACGACAACATCGACCCCGATCTACGTGAGCGTGTGGAAGACGTGGTGCTTAACCGCCGCGACGACAGCACTGAGCGCCTGCTAGAAATCGCCGATAAGTTCAAAGGCGAAGTCGGCGAGAAGAAAAAAGAAGACCTTGCTTGGCGTGAATGGCCAGTAGAAAAACGCCTAGAGCACGCCTTGGTGAAAGGTATCGACACCTTTGTTGAAGAAGATACTGAAGAAGCACGCCAGAAGAACTTAGACGCTGGCGGCCGCCCTATTCAAGTAATTGAAGGCCCGCTCATGGATGGCATGAACGTGGTTGGCGATCTATTCGGCGCTGGCAAAATGTTCCTACCACAAGTAGTGAAATCGGCCCGGGTAATGAAAAAAGCCGTAGCTTGGCTGATTCCATTTATTGAGGAAGAGAAAGCCAAATCCGGCACCGCTGGCCAGTCCAACGGCAAAATGGTGATCGCTACCGTAAAAGGCGACGTACACGACATCGGCAAAAACATTGTTGGCGTGGTGCTGCAATGTAATAACTTCGAGGTTATTGACCTTGGCGTGATGGTGCCTGCGCAGACAATTCTGGATGCAGCCAAAGAGCATAACGCCGACATTATTGGTCTCTCTGGCCTGATTACACCGTCGCTAGACGAAATGGTGCATATGGCGAAAGAAATGGAACGTCAGGGTTTTGACATTCCATTGCTAATTGGCGGCGCCACCACTTCACGGGCGCACACCGCGGTAAAAATCGACAAGAATTACCACGCCCCCGTGGTATGGGTAAAAGACGCCAGCCGCTCGGTACCGGTCATGTCTACCCTGCTCTCAAAAGAGCCGGGCACGCGTGACAAGTTTGTTGAAGACATTAACCGCGAGTACGACACCATTCGCGAGCGCCATAAAAACAAGGGCGAGAAAGTCACTTACCTGACTATCGATCAAGCGCGCAGCAACAAACAAAAAATTGATTGGGACGCTTACCAGCCCACCACGCCAGCCAATCTTGGCGTAACCGTGCTGAATGACTATCCAATTGAAGAACTACGCCAGTACATCGACTGGGG
>JAPPPA010000138.1:0-287 GCA_028817755.1 Gammaproteobacteria bacterium
CCCTTTATGCGAACGAACGATTTGGAGACACTCGCTACATGGACGTTGGGTTGTTTGTTTGTGGTGGTGGCCGCAACAACGCTCGTAAGTGGCGTCGCGTATGCGGAGGACGAGTTTGATTTTCTGTTTTCAGAAGAACCCGCCCAGACCGAAAGCGTAGAAGCAGATGACGCTGACTTTCAGGTAGACGACACTGCGGGTGTTGAGGAGCAGGAAGACAGCGAGCCTCAGCAGGAAGAGGCGGCCGCGGTACTAGTAACGCAGCCAAAGCCGTCGAAGCGTCCAGG
>JAPPPA010000138.1:297-3272 GCA_028817755.1 Gammaproteobacteria bacterium
GCTGAGAATATTCGCTACGTGCCCATTTCTGTTTCAGCGTTAGATGGCGATGCTCTCAAGGCGAACAACGTCGCTAATATGAATGACCTTTCGCTGTATACGCCAAACGTTAAATTCCAAGTTACCCCTAACTCAACATTCATCAATATCCGTGGTTTAGGCACGGGCGAAAACCGTGGTTTTGAGCAGTCTGTCGGGCTGGTTATCGATGGTGTGTATTACGGCCGAGGTGACTTTATGCTCGGCGGCACCTTGGACATGTCTCGTATTGAGGTTTTGCGTGGGCCGCAAGGTACGTTGTTTGGTAAAAACACCATTGCTGGGGCGTTGAATGTATCTACCGGTCAGCCGGAAGATGAATTTCATGGCGACCTAGATGCCTTAACCGGTGACTTTAACCATCAGCGTTATCGCGGCGCGATTACCGGCCCCATTAGCGATACCTTGTCATGGCGTTTCGCATTTCAAGATGAAACCCGTGACGGCTATATCTTCAATACCTTTCGTAATGAGTTTCAAGCCAACTTAAATAACCAAATGGCACGCGCCAAATTGCGCTGGGCGCCAGCTGAAAACTTTTCTGCGACTTTAGGTATGGACGTAAACGAAGTGTCTCAGCGCGGTGATGGTTATCAAATCAGCCACTATCATGCCGATCATGGCGAGGTGTATCAGTCGGCAGACCCTGAAGCGGAAGATAACGGCACTAACTTCCAAACCAGTACCGACGACGAGCGTGCGGGTGGCACACGCGATATGGTCACCAATACCTTGAATATGAGCTGGGATATTGGCGACTTCAATATTACGGCTATTACTGGCGTCGCCAATATGGATGTGCGCCAAGATGTTGATGCGGATTTCTCTGCGCATCGTTTTCTATTTTTGGGATACGTCGATGAGTATCGCCAGTTCTCGCAAGAACTACGGCTAACGTCACCTCCGGGTGACTTTGAATACGTGGCGGGCCTCTATTACTTCCGCAGTGATTTCGAAGTGAACACCAGTATTGAAGCCTATGGAGAGGGTTCAGGCCCATTTGTGGGGCCAGCTTTTGGTGGCCCCTCTGTGGGTGGTCCGTTACTGGGCGGGCAGGTTGGTGGGCAAGTATTGGGCCCGATCGTAGATGGCGCTTCGCGTAAGTTTTTCGACCAAGATGCCGTTGCGATGGCTGCATTTGGCCAGGCCACCTGGTACGCCACAGATCAGTTAGCGCTGATTGCTGGCTTGCGTTATGGCGTTGAGACAAAAGAAGTCACCATGCGGCTTGTGCATGAAGGTCAGGATGTTTTATTCCGACAAATTTTGGGTGAAGAGCCGTACAACACCAGCGATGGCTCTTTTACCCGTGACGAAGTGAGGCGTGAAGAAACCGAGCTGTCGCCTAAATTCAGCGTGAAGTATGACTTTAACGATGACATTAACGCCTATGCCACTTATGCGAAAGGCTTTAAATCGGGTGGTTTCAACGCGCAAGCACCCACCCGAAACGACCTGCAGTTTGAGCCTGAGAATGCGGTGACTTACGAGCTCGGCTCAAAAATGCGCTTGTTGGATGGCGGTATGACCCTGAACATTGGCCTATTCAATACCGATTTCGACAACCTCCAAGTCACCATCTTTAATGGCACTCAGTTTGTAGTGGGCAATGCGGCTAACGCGATTACGCGAGGCTTGGAGTTCGACGGCATGTGGCTGCCATTTGAAAACGGCACGGTGACGTTCTCCGGCGGCTACACCGATGCAAAATACGGTGAATACACCGACGGCCCTTGTCGCGCTGACGGTGACGGTAGGGCAGGACCTAACCCGAATGAGCGACAAGAGGGTGACAACCCGGCCACTCCTAACGCCGAAGGCCAATGCTTTCAGGACCTGTCTGGCCAGCCACTGGCGCGTGCGCCAGAATGGAATGGAAGTTTAGGCTTTGACTACAGTTGGGCTGTACCTAATGTCAGCTGGCGTTTGAATGCCGGTCTTAACGTTTTGTACCAGTCGGAAACGTTTTTGAACCTTGATAACGACCCGCTAGATAAACAAGAGGCCACTACTCAGATCAATGCCAAAATTGGTGTTGCCGGGCGTGACGATGATTGGAGCCTAACCATTCATGGGCGGAACTTAACCGATGAGGTCGTGTTCTTAGAATCAGCAGACGTTCCCTTATTGGAAGGTGACCACTTTAACCGGCAAGATTTACCGCGTACTATTGGTGCTGAATTCAGGTTACTTTGGTAACCCCTTCATTAAAAAGCTAAAACTAATGGCGGCAATCTAGTATTGCTTGGCTAATCCTGCTAGGCTAGAATTTATCCGTGAATGTATGTTCATATATCGTTAGTTAATACTTGTATTTGATGGGGTAGACGAGTGAGAAATCGCGTACGTAGCAACGTTAGCAATGAAGACCAACGCCCAAGAGGGCGCCGTCCGGGTAAAAGTAATACTCGTGAGCAAATTCTGGACGAAGCTGAGTTCGTAATCGCCACCAAAGGCCCAGATGGCTTCACTCTGCAAGAAGTGGCCGATCGCGTAGGCATCCGCCCACCTTCAATTTTCTCCCACTTCAAAGGCACTGCAGCGTTAACTGAGGCTGTTTTTAATCGCATTCTAGATGGTGCAACCAAAGCTATCGCCAACGCCGAAGTAACCACACCAACAGCAACACTTATGGAAGTGGCTGAAGAGTTCACTCGCTTTATGGGTGGCAACCCAGCGCATACACGTTTGATGTTGCAGCAGTTTGCTAGTGGTAACAGTCAAGAAGCTGCATTCCAGCGTTTTGATAGCGGTGCAGAAGCCGTAGAAGAAATGCTTGAGAAGCTAGATGCTCTGATTCAGTTGGGTATTGAGCAAGGCGAAATTCGCCAAGGCATTGACCGTAAACACTTTGGTGGCTTCCTTGTGGGTGCAGTATTGCTGCGCTTGGCTTGGACTGATTTTGATGGCTGGGATAAGCCAGACTGGTCAGAAAC
>JAPPPA010000246.1 GCA_028817755.1 Gammaproteobacteria bacterium
CTGGTTGAGCCAGAAGCGGCCTTATCAGAAGCAGCGAAAATGCCTGGCCTAGACGGACAGAAAATGTCTAAGTCTTACGGCAACACAATTTCTTTGCGTGACACACCAGAAGAAGTTGAGCAGAAGGTTCGTCGTATGCCGACCGACCCTGCGCGCGTACGCCGTGATGATCCGGGCACGCCAGAGAAATGCCCAGTTTGGGAACTGCATAAAGTTTATAGCGACGAAGAACGCCAACAGTGGGTGAAGCAAGGCTGCACCTCGGCGGGTATTGGTTGCATTGATTGCAAGATGCCAGTCATCGAGGCAATGGAAAAAGAACTCGCGCCAATGCGTGAGCGCGCTCAAGAGTTCGATTCACAGCCTGACCTAGTGCAAAGCATTATCGAAGAAGGTAATGAGCGTGCACGTGAACAGGCGCGTGACACCTTGCGTGAAGTCCGTCAGGTTATGGGCTTGGTATAAGGTTTAGAGCAACATGACGCAGCCCCCAGTACAAGACGCAGAAAACACGGAATTGGCATCTGAAGCATTGCCAAAAGCCGTGCTTGCGAAAGTAGGTGGGGAAGCCTTAGTTGAAGCGCCGAAAGACCTTTATATTCCACCGGATGCCCTAGAAATTTTTCTAGAAGCATTTGAAGGTCCATTAGACCTGCTGCTTTATCTCATTCGTCGGCAAAACTTAGACATCCTAGATATTCCTGTTGCGCTTATTACTCAGCAATACATGGACTACATCGCCATGATGAGTGATATGCGTTTTGAGCTTGCGGCGGAATACATGTTGATGGCGGCCATGCTCGCTGAGATTAAGTCACGCATGTTGCTGCCTCGTGCCAAAACAGAAGACGACGATGACACCGACCCTCGGGCGGAATTAGTGCGTCGTTTGCAGGAATACGAGCGATTCAAAAAAGCAGCAATGGACGTTGAAGCTTTGCCGCGTATGAATCGCGAGTTGCATAAAGCCAGTGCCCAGGCGCCAGAGTTGCCGCGTGAAGCGCCGTTGCCAGATGTCGACTTGAAAGAGTTGCTTATGGCATTTCGTGACGTGCTTCAGCGCGCGGAAATGTTCACCAGTCACCAAGTCGAAGTTGAAACGCTGTCGTTGCGAGAGCGTATGAGTCGCGTGCTGCTTGCGCTGCAAGCCGATGAATTTATCAGCTTTCAAAGTTTGTTTGATGAAGAAGAAGGCCGTATGGGTGTGGTGGTTTCTTTCCTAGCGATTATGGAACTGGTGAAAGAATCGCTGATTACCATCGTACAAAATGAAATTTATGGTGCGCTGTACGTGAAGGCCGGTTCGGTCGCAGCGCCAGAAGCTGTTGGCGACGAGCAAGAACAGCTAGACGTTTAAGGCAGAAAACATGTCTGATGAAGAAATAAAGAATAACGAAGAAGACGTACTTGCTAGTCCGGATGCGCCAAGCTTGGTGCCTAGCCAGTTTGCGACTGGTGATATTAGTTTGGAGCACATTCTTGAGGCGGCCCTGATGGCGGCTGGCGAGCCTTTGTCGGTTGAGCAGTTGTGTGCTTTGTTTGAAAGCAATGAACGACCTCACGGTCGTGACGTGCGCAAGTGCTTGCAAGAAATGGCTGCGGCGAAAGAAGGTACCGCGTTAGAACTAAAAGAAGTGGCGAGCGGTTGGCGTTTTCAGGTGCGTGAAGCCTTTGCGCCTTGGGTGAAGCGCCTATTTGCTGAAAAGCCTCAGCGTTATTCACGCGCCTTGCTAGAAACGCTGGCTATTATTGGCTATCGCCAGCCGGTGACTCGTGGCGAGATCGAAGAAATTCGTGGCGTGGCGGTCAGCACTAACATCATGCGTACCTTGCAAGAGCGCGAGTGGATTCGCGTACTCGGCCATAAAGAGCTGCCGGGCCGTCCGGCTATGTATGGCACGACGCGTGAGTTCTTGGATTACTTCAACTTGAAGTCCTTGGATGAGCTGCCATCGCTTGCTGAGTTACAAGACCTAGACAAAATTAATGTGGACCTAGATTTGCCGCACCCAGATCAAAAACATGCGGATGACGGCGAAGAGGCCGTTGAAGCGGCAAAGCTTGAGCTAGCTGAAGAGGCGGAAGCACCAGAAGAGCCTGAGCTAGATTTGGACGAGGGCGCAGACCTGGTGGTTGCTGAAAGTTCGGACAGTGTTCACTAATGGCAGAACGTATTCAGAAAGTATTGGCCCGCTGCGGGCTTGGTTCACGTCGCGAAGTTGAACGTTGGATTACCGAAGGCCGTCTTACAGTAAATAAAAAGCCGGCTCAGCTCGGTCAAAGCCTAAAAGGCGGCGAGCGCCTAGCGCTAGACGGCAAGCCGGTTAATTGGACACCCGAGCAACCTGTGCCGCGTGTATTGGCGTATCACAAGCCTGAAGGTGAAGTAGTCAGCCAGTTTGACCCAGAAAGCCGTCCAACCGTATTTGAAAGCCTGCCGCCACTACAAACTGGGCGTTGGGTGGCTATTGGTCGTTTGGATATTAATACCAGTGGCCTGCTGCTATTGACCAATAATGGTGAGCTTGCGCAGCGCCTGATGCACCCATCGGGTGAATTTGAACGTGTGTATGCCGCCCGTGTGTTTGGTGACTTTGAAGAAAAAGAAGCGATTGAAGCGCTAACAAAAGGCGTTCAACTTGAAGACGGCCCAGCGAAATTCGACAAGGTTTCTTTAAAAGGTGGTGATGGCGCCAACCGTTGGTTTGAATGCACCTTGAAAGAAGGCCGCTTCCGCGAAGTGCGGCGCTTATGGCAAGCGGTAGGTGGTGAAGTCAGTCGCCTGACGCGTGTGCGTTATGCTGGTATTGGCCTGCCTCGCAATTTGTCGCGCGGCATGTTTGTGGATCTAACGCCGAACCAACTTAATCAGTTGATGCGTGCTTGCGACTTGCCTGAAGTTGATCGAGACGAGTCCATGCGTGTGGCAGCGGATCGCTTCAAGAAACCTCAGCGTTTGAAAGATCTAAAGGTTGGTAAGAAAGCGTTGGGCAACCCTAAATACGGGCAGCGGACACCTAATCGCAACAAGCCACGCCGCTAAGCCTGCTGCTTAGCGCCTTAGGCCTGGTGGCCTATGCCCAAGCGTTACTGATTTCTTTAAACATTGTTTCCGCAGAATCGATGGCCTTTGCTAGGTCGCTTTCGTTTTGCGAAGGAAAGGCTTGGCGGCGTCCCGGTGTCAGTGTGGCTGGTAATGAAACGCCTAGCACTGTGAACGGGCTGTTTTCCAACTCAGCGGTGAGTTGCTCTGCAAAACAACGTAAAGCCGCTTTACTGGTGCCATACGCTCCCCAATAAGGCTGGCCTTGGTCTGCATTAGGATCTAATGCAAAAGCAATTACCGGCTGCTCAGCTTGGCGCAGCGTCGGCATGAGCGTTTGCGTTAATAGAATGGGGAATTGCGCGTTAACGTGGTGTACGCGTAACCAAAGGTCATCCCGGTAGCTTTCCAACGGTGCATGCGTGCCGGGTGCGGCTGCACATTGAATCAGCGCATCCAATTTGCCAAATTCTTTTTCAATGGCTTCTTTAACGGTGTCTAGGTCTTCGCCGGTTACACCTTCAAAGTTCATTGGCAGTAGCACGGGAGCAGGACCAGAAACGGGTTCAGCTGCCTTGCGCAAGTTGGTTTCTAAGCTCTCTAAGCGAGGTAGGGCGCGGCCAGTAATAATTAACTGTGCGCCTGCTGCTGCGAGCTTTAGGCACAGTTCACGACCAATGCCGCTGCTGGCACCGGTTACGAGAATAACTTTGTCTTTTAATTCGGCATTAAGCGCGCTAGCCGCGCCGGTAGGCATTCCGGTCATGAAACTCGAAGGCTTAAGAAAAACAGGGCGCGCAGTTTAACGGTACTGGCGGCTGTATGCGAGCCAGAGAGCCTCCTATTCGATCAGAGCTTCTCTAGGCGCGGCCTTCTTTTGCGGCTTTATCCAGGCGGCGAACTTCTTCAAGCTTCTGCTTTAAGCGTTCGCGCTCTGATTCGCTTAATTCTGGGCCAGCGATAGCCGCTTTAAGTTGGCGGGCGGCGTGATCGCCGTCACCGCTGTATAGCCAGTAGTTGGCCTTGTACACATGCGCTTCAACGAGCTGCCCGAGGTCAGCTGATGCACGTGCCAGTAGGTCGTTCACTTCGGCGTTTTTAGGGCGTTTGGTGTAAAGCGATAGCAGTTGATCTTTGGCTTCGGCCGGTTTGTCTAGTTGCAATAAGGCTTCGCCATGGCGGTATTGGAATAGGCTGTTATCGGCAAATAGAGTTTGTGCTTTTTGCCACTGTTTAAGCGCCGCTTCGTTATTGTCGCTTCGTTGTAACGCGCGGGCATAACCCAGCTGATAAAGCAGGTTGCTTGGGTCTTGCTTAACAAGTGCGGTAAAGCCTTCTTCGGCGCGCTGGTGATCACCGCCAATACTTGCGGCGAGTGATTGACCGTAGAGCGTGCCAGGGTCTTCTAAGGCACTCACTAGCGAGTTAGGGTAATAAGCACTCGGTGAATTACGAGAGGGCGTTGTTAAAACCCGCATACGCTCTCGAATAATTGGAAATAGGCCCGACGTTTTAGGGCTTTTTACCGGGTAGGCGTTGGCGCGCTCTTTTGCTTCTGAAATACGCGTAGCGGTAAGAGGGTGGGTTTGGAGTAAGCCAGCGAGGCTGTTGTCGTAGTTGGCGCGTAGCTTATAAAGGCGATTAAAAAACTCGGCCATGCCGGTTGGGTCGATTTCCGCTTGTGCGAGTAATGGCACGGCTAAACGATCAGCTTCATGCTCGTGAGCGCGGGTGTAATTTACGCGGCGCTCTAAACCGCTCGCAAGGCCAGTACCAATGGCAGCTTGAGTGATGTCTGGGTCGCCGCCGCCAAGTAAGAGGGCCGCGATAACCAGAGCCGTGGTGGCTGCCGACCAAGGGCGTTCTTTTTCTAGTAGTCGGGCAATATGTTGCTGCGTCACGTGGACAATTTCGTGGCCCATTACTCCAGCTAGTTCATGCTCCGATTCGGCTGCGGTAACCAAACCTGCATGCATGCCAATATAGCCGCCGGGCATGGCAAATGCGTTAACCACGTTGCTAGCGACAGGAAAGAAAGTGAAGCTGCCGAGTGGCTCGCCAGTACCAACGGCAATACGCTCGCCTAAAGCTTGTAGATAGGCGGTGCTTTCGGGGTCGTTTAGTACGACGCCTTGGTTTTTTAGAGACAACCATGCACGGTGTCCGTAAGCACTTTGATCGTTTTTAGAAAAGCCCCGCGTTGCGGACTCGCCCATGTCTGGCAATTCAATGTCGCCAATACCGTTGGCTTGGGCGCCGCTAACAAAGCTGATGCTTAAAATTAGAAATAGCGCGCTGCGAAGTAGAGAAAACGGTGACATGGTGAGAATTGGCTTTAAAAACATGGCTATTCGACTGCTTTAAACCCCAGCAGTTCCAAGCTCTCGCGGTAACTCGCGAGGAACTAATGAAATATTGATGAATCCTGTTTAACAGACTCGGTACTATACCTACATCTTTTGACCTATGGCCCGATAACGCGGGCGACTACAAAACAGCAGCTTTTCCTTATGAATATCGTTAAAGATTGGTTTGAGCGTTACTTTTCGGACCCGCAAGTCATTATTTTGGCTTTGTTACTGGCGTCGATCTTTGCGGGCGTGATGCTGTTTGGTGCAATTTTGGCCCCGGTATTAGCCAGCGTGATCATGGCGTACCTGCTAGAAGCGCCTGTAACCAAGATGGAACGCTGGGGAATTCCAAGGCTGTTAGCGGCTTCTGTGGTGTATGTCGTGTTCGTGATTCTGTGCTTGCTGTTTGTGTTTGTACTGATTCCAGAACTGTCACGACAAGTCACCGGTTTGTTACAAACGGCACCGGAGATGGTGGTTCAAGGTCAGGCGTTGCTGTTGACGTTGCCCGAGCGTTATCCAGAAGCCTTTACGGAGGCGCAGGTGCAAGATTGGATTGCTCAACTGGGCGGCGAAATTCAGAGTGGCCTACAAAACTTGGCTTCTGGCTGGGTCAAGGTTGGCGTGGGTGCGACTTACGCCATGATTTATATGGTGCTGATTCCGTTCCTTGTGTTCTTTATGTTGAAAGACAAAGCCATGATCGTGCGTTGGTTCCAAGGCTTTTTGCCAGAAGACTACAGCTTGGTGCGCGTGGTTTGGACCGACGTGGATAAGCAAGTAGGTAACTACGTGCGTGGCAAGGCGATTGAGATTTTGGTGATTGGCGGTATTAGCTGCGTCACCTTTGTGGTTTTAGGTTTGAACTACGCCATCTTGCTTGGTGTGTTGGTTGGCTTGTCGGTGTTGGTACCGTATGTGGGTGCAACCGTGGTGACCTTGCCTGTATTGGCTGTGGCGTATTTGCAATGGGGCCCAACGGGTGACTTCATGTGGGTGTTCTTCGCCTACGGCATTATTCAAGCGTTTGACGGTAACCTATTGGTACCGCTGCTGTTCTCAGAAGTAGTGGACTTGCACCCAATCGCAATTATTGTTGCCGTGTTGTTCTTTGGCGGTATTTGGGGCTTCTGGGGCGTCTTCTTTGCCATTCCGCTGGCAACACTTGTGCAAGCGGTTCTAAAAGCTTGGCCCGATAGAGAAAACCGCGAAGCGCTAGCGGCGACCGAATAGTCGCCACTAGCTTTTGCTTTATAGGTTTTGAGACGCGTAGTCGGCTAGGCGAGAGCGTTCGCCTTGCACCAATGTCACATGGCCTGCGTGGCTCCAGTTTTTGAAGCGTTCTACCACGTAGGTTAGGCCAGAAGTCCTTTCCGTTAGATAGGGCGTATCAATCTGCGCCAAGTTACCCATACAAACGATTTTTGAATTTGGCCCAACACGGGTAATCAACGCTTTCATTTGTTTAGGGGTGAGATTTTGCGCCTCATCAATAATCACATAGCGATTAAAAAAGGTGCGTCCGCGCATAAAGTTGAGCGAACGGATTTTGATTTTGTTCATCAAAAAGTCTTTGCTCGCACCACTTTGCCAGCTGCCATTGCTGCCGCCACCTTGGTCAGACGCGCCTAGCACTTCTAGGTTGTCCATTAGTGCACCCATCCAAGGCGTCATTTTTTCCTCTTCGGTGCCCGGTAGAAAGCCAATGTCTTCACCAAGTGGCACGGTGACGCGAGTCATGATGATTTCGGTAAAGGGCTGCTGTTGTCCTGGGCGAGGGTCAAAGGTTTGAGACAAACCCGCCGCGAGTGCCAACAAGGTTTTACCTGTGCCGGCAGCGCCGCAAAGCGTAACGATGTCGATGTTCGGGTCCATCAACATATTCATGGCGAAGTTTTGTGCACGGTTACGTGCTGCAACGCCCCAAACGGCATTGCCTTCGCGTCGATAGTTAGTGAGTTTGTTTGGAACTAGGGCGCCGTCTACCGAATTCTCATCCAGCTGCAGAATGTATTCTTGCCGAGACGGCGCGCTTTCGCCGGTGGCTTCGTGCCATACGCATTGGTTGGCATAGATGTCGTTTTTATAGGCTGCGTTTTTGGCTACTTCAACGGCTTTGGCTGTGTCGCTTTCAACTGCGTCAGTAAAACCCACAAAGTCTTCGTCATTTAGCGCTAGAGCACCGCTGTAGAGAAGGTCGAGGTCATCAATCTCGTGGGCGTCATGAATGTAGTCTTCAGCATGCAAACCAATAGCAGCGGCCTTAATGCGTAAGTTGATGTCTTTTGACACCAACACTACTGGTCGGTCTTCTGCGGTTTTTAAATGCAGCTCGCTGGCTAGAATAGAGTTATCAGCCTTGCCGGTCACAAGGCTTTCGGGCAACGCTACGTCAACCGATTCTGTTTGCAGATGTAAGTTGCCGGGCTTTTTGTCGTCACCATCAGCATTGATGGTTTCCCCTAGTGGGATGCCTTGAGTGATTTCTTTGCCGGTTCGGCCTTTGAGTAGTGCGTCGATAATGCGGCTGACTTGGCGCACATTGCGAGCTGTTTCGGCCATGCCTTTTTTATGGGCATCCAGCTCTTCGAGCACAATCATGGGAAGGTAGATGTCGTGCCGCCCGAAGCGATGGATCGCATTAGGGTCGTGCATGAGTACGTTGGTGTCTAATATAAACAGCTTCTTTTTACGTGGCGGCACGTTGTCTCCTCGTTACCTCAGCGTTGTATGTGAGTCATCACAAATAAAACGTTTTACAGTGCTTGGGCAGCCTCTAATACTTTTTCTACATGCCCTTTAACACGGATGTTGCGCCATTCTTCTTTGAGGACGCCGTTAGCGTCGATCAAAAAGGTGCTGCGCACAATGCCCATGTATTCGCGACCGTAATTTTTCTTTAACTGCCATACACCGAAAATTTCGGCCAGTACTTTGTCAGGGTCGCTAATGAGCTCAAAAGGAAATTCTTGTTTGCCTTTGAAGTTTTCATGGCTTTTGAGGCTGTCTGGCGAAGCGCCGTAAATAACCGTATTTGCTGCTTCGAACTCTGCAATGCTGTCACGGAAGTTTTGGCCTTCAGTTGTACAGCCAGGGGTGCTGTCTTTGGGGTAGAAGTAGATAACGGTGTTATGGCCTTTAAGGCTGTCGGCGGTAATGGTGGTTTCGCTCGTCGCCTCAAGAGAAAAGGCGGGAATGGCTTGTCCAAGCTGGACGTTAGACATAGGTAATCGCTCCTGTTACTGACATTGTGCCAACGGCATTGTTACAGCGCTGTAACGGTTGCTGCGTTTGCCGAGGCAGTTTCCATGTCACTCAATCTTACGCATAGCCTCGCCAAAAGCGAAATTAGTCGTAGTTTTAGTGCGACAAAGGGCTTGATTGCTTGTAGCTACGCAGGTGCGCAAGTATCATTCCGCCTCTGAGGCTATACAGCCATTTTCCTTTTTCCGGAGCAAGAATGATTCGCGGCAGCATCGTAGCGCTAGCAACGCCCATGTTTGATGATGGGCAAGTCGATTTCGACGCGCTATCTAATTTAGTAGAAATGCATGTGGACGCCGGTACTAACGCCATTGTGGCGGTAGGTACAACGGGTGAGTCCGCCACCTTGGATAACGAAGAACACGTAGCTGTGATTCGTTTTGTGGTGGAGCAGGCTGCTAAACGTATCGCTGTGATTGGCGGTACCGGTGCGAACAGTACGCGCGAAGCCATTGAGCTCACCAACGCAGCCAAAGGCGCGGGTGTTGATGCCTGTTTGTTGGTGAGCCCTTACTACAACAAACCGACTCAAGAAGGCTTGTTCCAGCACCACAAAGCGATTGCAGAAGCGGTGGCAATACCGCAAATGCTATACAACGTGCCTGGCCGTACTGCGGTAGATATGGCCGAAGACACGGTGGATCGTTTAGCTGATGTAGATAACATTGTTGCGATTAAAGACGCGACGGGTGATATCCCGCGTGGCCGTGCACTCATTGCGCGCGTGGCTGACCGTATTGACGTGCTCAGTGGCGACGATGAGACCTTTGTTGATTTGTTGTTAGCCGGTGGCAAAGGCAATATTTCCGTGACTGCAAACGTAGCACCAGCGCAGATGCGTGCCATTTGCGATGCAGCTATGGCTGGCGATGCCGACCAAGCCAATAGCATTAACGCAGGCATTCAGCATTTGCATACTCAGTTGTTCTGCGAGTCAAACCCGATTCCAGTGAAATGGGCGCTGCACCAAATGGGCAAAATGGGCCAAGGTATTCGTTTGCCATTGACGCCATTGTCTGAAGGGCTACGTGCTGATTTGCAGGCGGGATTGAACCAAGCTGGTTTATTATCAGACTAAAGCTCAACCGTATTACCGAGATAGATTGATGACCCTAGGCCGAGCTACCCGTTGTTTGTGTGTTTTATTGGCAGCTGCTTCATTGGCGGCTTGTGCTACCCGCAGCCATATACGTGGCTGTGATTTAACGCATCCGTATCATGAGGCGCGAGTGCCCGGCGAGTTGGTCGTGGCTAAGGACATGCAAAAGCCGCGTACTAAGGCTACCTTTCATGTGCCTGACCAGAAATTTTTGGCGCCTAAGCCAGATGATTTGGTGACAGCGGAGCATGTTGAAACACTCAGTAAAGAAGAGCTGAAAGCCAAGCGCTGCATTGTTGCGCCACCACGTTTGCCAGCTGCAGACGCTGAGCCCGCAGCGGCCTAAACCGTTGACTAGCAGCTTATTTACGCAAGGCGTTTTTAACACGCAGCGCGACGAGCAACCTTCTGCTGATGCAGCAGAATCGCGTAAAAAGCTGACTCCAAATTCTCAAACCGCATTTTCTAGAGCTGACCGCGAAGGCGTTGGCTTTACGTCGCAGCGTGCGCGTGACCAGCTCTGTGAACAGCTACGTGATAGTGGTATTCGCAGCGAGCAGGTGCTGCAAGTTATCGCATCTACACCTAGGCACTTGTTCGTAGATCAGGCCTTATGGCCTCATGCCTATCAAAACCGCACTTTGCCAATTGGTCACGGCCAAACTATTTCCCAGCCGTGGGTGGTTGCTCGCATGACCGAGTTGCTGCTTGCAAAGAAAAAACCGCAGAAAGTGCTGGAAGTAGGGACTGGCTGTGGATACCAGACGGCAGTATTAAGTGCGTTGGTGCCGGAGCTGCATTCCGCGGAACGCATTGCCGAACTACAAGAGCGCGCCAAGTCGGTGTTAAACCGTTTGGGTATTGCGCATCCACAATTCAGCTTGTCCGATGGCTGCTGGGGCTTGGATGTTCAAGCACCATTTGATGGCATTCTAGTAACAGCTGCACCCGTGGAAGTGCCGGAAGCCTTGTTAGATCAACTAGCAGTGGGTGGGCGCTTGGTTATTCCTGCTGGCCCCGATGGCCGACAGCGCTTACAGGTGTTTGATCGCGTTGCTGAAAACGATTTTGAACAACAGTATTTAGATGACGTTGCTTTTGTACCGCTTAAAAGCGGTGTGATCGCGGGATAAACGAGAGAAGGGCATGTTTCGCAAACTTTACGATTTTTGCATTAAAGCTTCGCAGCACAAGCACGCAGACCGCTATTTAGTCGGTGTGTCTGTGGCTGAGGCTTCGTTTTTCCCTATTCCTGTGGATGTAATGCTCGCACCAATGGTGATGGCAGATCGCGATCGTGCTTGGTATCTAGCCATTATCACCACCGTTGCCTCAGTTATTGGCGGTTTGATTGGTTACTTTATTGGTGGCTTTTTCTTTGAAAGCATTGCTGAGTGGTTAGAGCAGTCTAAGTACTGGGGTAGCTATCAAACAGCGGTTGCTTGGTTCGATGGCTATGGCTTTTGGGCAATGCTGCTGGCAGGTTTTTCTCCCATCCCGTTCAAAGTGTTCACTATTGCTGCCGGTACCGTGAGCATGCCGTTGTTGCCATTTTTGCTTGCATGCATTGTTGGTCGCGGGGCACGCTATGGTCTGGTGGCTGGCCTCGTGAAAGCAGCGGGCCCAGCAATTGAAGAACACTTGCTTGAATATATCGATCGAATTGGATGGGGATTGGTTGTCGTCAGCATTATTGCTTGGTTAATTATTCGTTAACCATGAAGTCGCTACTACGATTTTCGGTAGTGGCGATAACTACCTTGTTGGTGGCCTGCTCGACACAGAGCTTGTTGAGCTGGGAGTCTTCCGATCGTAAGCGCCCGCATTACGAAGTAAAACAAGGCGACACCCTATATTCGATTGCTTGGGGCTACGGCCTGGATTTTCGCCGTTTAGCGGTCGTGAATGATCTGCATCCGCCGTACCCTTTGTCTCCCGGTCAGATTTTAAGATTGCCCAATGGTTTTCAGTTGGGCGACCAGCCGCGTAGCCGCAAACCAACCTTAGTGGCTACAGCGCCCAAGCCGTCTACGCGTCCAGCCAGCAAGCCTGCAACTAAGCCTTCTGCGACGGCAAAGCCTGCGCCGAGCCCAAAACCAAAGCCAGCATCAACAGCGTCTAAACCCAAGCCAACGGCGGTTACGACAAAGGTGCCAAATCTAGGACGCTGGGCATGGCCGAATGATGGCAAGTTGGTGAAGAACTGGGGTTCGCGTAAGCACCGTAAATCAGGGCTCGATATTAGTGCTTCGCCAGGACAGGCCGTTACGGCTTCGGCGCCCGGAGTGGTTGTCTACAGCGGTGGCGGTTTGGCTAGATACGGTCAGCTGGTTATTCTCAAACACAGTGAAGAGCTGCTCAGCGCATATGCCTATAACCAGTCCTTATTGGTAAAAAAAGGCCAGCGGGTGGCGCAAGGCGAGAAGATTGCTTTGTCTGGCCGAAGCCCTGATGGCATTGGTGTGGTGCACTTTGAAATTAGGCGACGCGGACAACCAGTAGATGCGTTACAGTACCTAAAACCTCGCCGCGGTTAGCGCCGTAGCGGAGAAAATGTTCATAACAAGGGGAGCGTTATGGCAGCTGCGAAAAAAAGCAATAATGTGGCAGCAAAACAAGCAACCGACAGCAAGCCTGAAGAAACGTTAGGTGATGCGGCTGTATTTCCAGAGCCTACAGAGGCGGTAGCTGAGGTTGAAAAGGGTAAAGTTTCTGTTAAGGCTGAAGCTAGCGACGCTGAGCTTGATGCGACACGGATGTATCTTAACGAGATTGGCGTATCCAGCCTGCTAACGGCTGAAGAAGAAGTGAAATACGCCCGCGAATCGATCAAAGGCAATCAAGCCAGTCGCGACAAAATGATCGAATCTAATTTACGCCTAGTGGTAAAAATTGCGCGCCGTTACATCGGCCGCGGTTTGCCATTATTGGACTTGGTGGAAGAGGGCAACCTAGGCTTGATCCACGCCGTGGAAAAGTTTGATCCAGAACGTGGCTTCCGTTTCTCTACCTATGCCACCTGGTGGATTCGTCAGACCATAGAGCGCGCGCTGATGAATCAGACACGCACCATTCGTTTGCCGATCCATGTCATCAAAGAAGTGAATGCTTGCTTGCGCTCGCAGCGTAGCTTGGCGCAGAAATTAGATCGCCAACCCACTATGGATGAAATTGCGCAAGACGTAGAAAAGACCGTGGATGAGGTCTCTAACTACCTACGTATTTGTGAACGTACGGCGAGCATGGATACGCCTTACGGTGAGGGTGATTACAGCTTGTCTGATGCGATTGCTGATGAGAATGCAGAAGCGCCCGATGAAAGCCTGCAAAGCGAAAACGTGCATGACGTGTTGGAGCATTGGTTAGGCATGCTCAACGCCAAGCAACGCTTGGTGCTAGAGAAGCGTTTTGGCCTGCATGGTTACGACAAAGCCACGCTTGAAGAAGTGGGTAAAGAGATTGGTGTAACCCGCGAACGCGTGCGCCAAATTCAGGTGGACGCCTTAGCACGACTACGCACAATGTTGGCGCGTGAGGGTATTGCTGAAGACATGCTCTTCGGCGGTTAAGTCGCCTGATGTAAAAAGGCCGCTGCAAAGCGGCTTTCACAGCCGAATTTGGCTGTAGTGTCAGTAACGGCCGTGTTATTATTCGCGGCTTTAGTATCGCTAGATTTACGCCTTTGTTGGCCGCTAGCGAACTGTATTACTGACTTCTAAAGAGATTCTGGTTTTGCAAGCCGATTTTCCGCGCATTAAGCGGCTACCACCCTACGTCTTTAATATTGTTGGCGAACTCAAGCAAGCTGCGCGTGCGCGCGGTGAAGACATTATTGATTTCGGCATGGGTAACCCAGATCAGCCAACTCCGAAACACATCGTCGACAAGCTTGTTGAAACGGCACAGCGCGGTGACACGCACCGTTACTCTATGTCGCGTGGCATTCCGCGTTTGCGTAAAGCCATTGCCGATTGGTATCAACGTCGTTTCGAAGTTGATATCGATCCTGAGTCAGAAGCGATCGTTACCATTGGTTCGAAAGAGGGCCTTGCTCACCTTGCGCTAGCGATGGTTGAGCCGGGCGATTCTGTCTTGGTGCCAAACCCGGCGTATCCAATTCACCCTTGGGGTTTTGTGATCGCCGGTGCCGATATCCGCCACGTACCAGTCGTGCCCGGCGGTGACTTCTTTGCCGAATGCCAAAACGCCATTAAAAACGCTTGGCCTAAGCCAAAGCTATTGGTGTTGAGCTTTCCATCCAACCCGACCGGCGAATGCGTTGATCTAGAGTTCTTCGAAAAGGTTGTGGCTTTAGCCAAAGAGCACGGCATTTGGGTGATTCATGATTTGGCTTATGCCGATATCTGCTTTGATGGCTATAAAGCGCCATCAATTCTGCAGGTGGAAGGCGCCAAAGAAATTGCCGTTGAGTCTTACAGTCTTTCTAAAAGCTACAACATGCCCGGTTGGCGTGTTGGTTTTATGTGTGGCAACCCCGAGTTGGTATCGGCTTTGGCACGCATGAAGTCTTACTTGGATTACGGCATGTTTACGCCAATCCAAGTGGCAGCGATTGCTGCACTTGAAGGCCCGCAAGACTGTGTAGAAGAAATCTGCGAAATGTATCGCCAGCGCCGCAATGTGCTGTGCGAAGGCTTAACCGCTGCCGGCTGGCCAGTAGAAAAGCCGAAAGCGAGCATGTTTGTTTGGGCCAAAATTCCAGAGCAGTTCCGCGAAATG